>JABDPP010000141.1 GCA_013042765.1 Litoreibacter sp. | reverse complement strand
GTCTCGAATCCACCATCGGGACGTTTCGCAACCAGATCCGTAAAAGTTCCGCCGCGATCAACCCAGAACTGCCACATCTAACCAACCTCCGGGGCGATCTGCCCACCGACATCTACCGGCGCTACAGACACCGTCTTTATCACCGCAAAACACCGCGAGCCTTCACGCAACTCCAACGCCTTGGCCGAGCGGCGCGTGATCCGCGCAATCAACCGGTCCTCACCTGACATCAACGCGACCGCGACGCCCGGGCCAGCCCCTTCGTGGAGCGTCTTTATCGTTGCGGGCAAAACGTTCAGCGCGCTCAATCCCTCAGGTCGCTCTTTCGACAGAATCACATCGCTGGCCTGAATTCTGACCCGCACCAAAGCCCCTTCCGGCAGATCAACCATAGGCAGAAACAAATGGCCGGCGCTGCTGGCCAGCACGCTCAGCCCGTCGCCGGCATCTCGCTTCTGAACGGTTGCTTCGAGTATCGCGCCCGCATCGCGCACGCCGAGATCGCGCACTGCTTCCGGGTCAGAGAGCACCTCCGCCACCGGTCCTGCCCGGGTTATCCGGCCGTCACGCAGCAGTACGAGCGTTGTGGCCAGCCGGGCCACTTCGACCATCGCGTGAGAGACATAAAGGATCGGCAGGCCTGCCTCGTCGCGCAGCCGTTCGAGATACGGCAGGATCTCATCCTTGCGCGCCGTATCCAACGCGGCCAGTGGTTCATCCATCAGAAGCATCTGCGGATCGCTGAGCAAGGCGCGGCCCAGCGCGACGCGTTGCGTCTCTCCCCCCGAGAGCCGCGCGGGCATGCGTCCGAGCAAGCCCCCAAGGCCAAGAAGGTCGACAACCGGCTCTATCGGCAGTGTACGGGCCGCAAATCTCAGCCCGTACGTGACATTGTCGCGCACGCTGAGATGCGGAAAAAGTCGCGCATCCTGAAACACGTAGCCGATCCGGCGCTGGTGTGGCGGCACGAAGATATTTGCCTCGGTGTCGAGCAAGACACGGCCATCGAGAACCACACGGCCCTGATCGGGCCGCAGCAAACCCGCGATCGCGTTGACGAGGCTGGTTTTTCCTGATCCCGAAGGTCCAAACAACGCCGTCACGCCACGCGGGGCATCCAAAGCCACATCAAGCTGGAAATCGCCCAAGCGGTGGGCAAGCTCAAATTGCAGGCTCATAATCCGGATACCTTCCCGGACATGCGCCGTGCCAGGACCTCGGAGGCCAGTACAGCTCCCATGGCAACGATAACCGCAATCACCACAAGGCGAACCGCAGAGCTTTCACCGCCCGGCACTTGCAGGAACGCATAGATGGCGGAGGGCAATGTCTGCGTCTCACCGGGGATAGAAGCCACGAACGTGATGGTTGCGCCAAACTCCCCCATGGCCTTTGCGAAGGCGAGGACCGATCCCGCAAGGACCGCTGGCAGGATCAGCGGCAATGTGACCGTCGAAAAAACACTCACAGGTGAGGCGCCAAGCGTGGTCGCCGCCTCCTCGAGCCGGGGATCCACCGCCTCGATTCCAAGCCGGATCGCGCGCACCATCAGCGGGAAAGCCATGACCGCCGCTGCGAGCACTGCCCCAGTCCAGCGAAAAGCGAACACGATTCCGATCTCGGCCAAAGCAGCGCCAATCGCGCCCTGGGTCCCGAAGGTGAGAAGCAGAAGGTAGCCGGTCACGACCGGGGGCAGGATCAGGGGCAGATGGACCAGCGCGTTCAGCAACTGTTTGCCCCAGAAGTCGCGGCGCGCCAGCAGATAGGCGATGTAAATGGCAAACGGCAGGCTGAGAAGCGTCGCGACGACGGACACCCTGAGCGACAGCGCAACCGCCATCCATTCCTGTTCACCCAGCCCCAAACTCAATCCCTGCAAGTCAGAACACGTCAAATCCGTGCCGGGCAAAGATCGCCTTTGCCTCGGCGCTTTGCAAGTGGCTATAGAACGCTTCAGCGTTGGCATCTGCCGCCTTGGTCAGCGCCAGCGGGTACCGGATGGGTGGGTGGCTCTCGGGCGGAAAACCGGCGGCAATCTCTACTTTCGGCTCGGCCAGCGCATCCGTCTCATAGACCACGCCAAACTCAACTTCCCCACGCGCCACCAGTGCAAGCGCCGCGCGCACGTTGTCGGTCTGAACCACGCGTTCGGCCACTTGGTTCCAGTGGCCCAACGTCCGGAACGCAGCGCGACCATACTGACCGGCCGGAACGGCATCGAGGAGACCCATAGCCACGCGTGCATCCGCTGGCAGAGGCATCATCAGATCTTGGGGTTCGCTGCCCGCCGGGGCTATCAGGACCAACCTGTTGCCCAACAGGTCGTGGCGGGTTTCAGACTTGAGAGCGCCGGCCTGCGCGGCTTGATCCATCCAGTCCGGATGGGCGGAGAGGAAGATCCCCGCCGGAGCACCGAGAATGATCTGTCGAGCCAGTGCGCCGCTACCGCCATAAGAGGCCCTCACGGCACCGTCATATCCGGCCATTACCTCATCAAGCGCAGTTTTCAGACTCGCCGCCGCGAATACGGTCACTGGCGCCTGTGCCGCCGCCCGACTGGTCAACAGGCAGGCCGCGCCTGCCCCCAGAAACATCCTTCGCGTGAAACTCATCTGTGTTCCGGTTTTCATGATCGCGGTTTTCGGCAACGCGGGCCATTCTTGCAAGGCGAAAGTTCTATCTGCGAGTTCGGACCACCGGTCGCGCTAAAGGAGTCGGAGCCGCGCCGCGAGATAGGCGACGTCTCTACGGATTTCCTCCCGAACAGCACCATGTCGCGGTCTGTCCCGCAATGTTGTGAACCAATGTTCCGGTGGGTTCCGCCCCCGACTATTGCCATCGAAACTCAGCCGCCTCAGAACCTCCTGCGCCCGTTCGGGAAGAACGTCCGGGATTTCGTGGCCGCTCAGAATCCCCCAGACACCGGTCCAGAGCCGGCCCACAGACCATGGGTTATAGCCGCCACCCCCCAGGACCAGCGTGCGCGGTGCAATGTCCTTCAAGGCCCGCACAACCTGCCAATGAGCATTGTTTGACAGGCTCAGATGGGACTGCGGATCCTCCTCGACAGCATCCGCACCGCATTGGAGAACCAGAGCGTCAGGACGGAAATCGACCAGAGCGGGCAGGATCAACTGATCGAGAATGAGCTCCATTTCATCGTCATTTAGCCCCCGTGGCACGGGGAGATTGAAAGCCGACCCGCCCGCAGTCTCAGCCAATCCACCAGTCCTGGGCCACAACCCGTCTTCATGGACAGAGAGCATCCGACACTCCGGATCACCCGAAAACGCCAGTTCTACACCATCGGGGTGGTGCGCATCGATATCAACATAGGCAATCCGCGTCACGCCCTGACGACGTAACGACAAGATCGCGAGAACCGGGTCATTGAGATAGCAAAACCCGTTGGCGCGTGCCGGCATCCCATGATGCGTCCCACCGGCAGGATTGTAGATGGTGCCGCCGTCCTTCAGGAGTTCCCCCGCCAAGAGCGATCCGCCCGCAGCGGTCGCGGGACGGCGAAAGACCTCCGGGTAGATCGGGTTTGCAGGCGTTCCGAGGTTATGGCGGCGGCGGTCGCGCTCCGTTATCCGCTGCGTCCTCTCGCTGTCGAGAAGCACTGAAACGTATTCGGGATCATGCCAGACATGAAGGGCTTTGGGCTTTGCTCGCGGCGATGTCACGAAACGCGACCTCGGCAGCCAGCCCAACGCCCGGGACAGATCCATCACGGTCGAGACCCTTGGAACGCGCAGCGGATGCCACGTTCCATAGGTGGAATTCCGGTAAATTTCCGATCCGATAAAGAGTGGCTCCACCATCATGGCCCGCTTGATATACTCCTGACGGAAAACAGTGAAACAGCCGAGTTTTCAGCTAATTTATTGCTAAAACTGTCACAAAAACCTATTAGTAACCACATTATCGGAAAACGAAGCAGTGCGTGCGCCATTGGACACGAAGAAAAAACAACAAAAAGACCGTAAACGAACAGTGACTTTTATCAATCTCAAACAACCTCCCTTGAGGCTCGATGCGTTCGAGAAACGTAGCGTCAGAACACAGTTCGCAGCGCTGTGTTATCGTGTTCACAAGAATGAGACGCAAATCCTGCTGATCACAAGCCGGGCCTCGCGACGTTGGATCATCCCCAAAGGCTGGCCTGTCGAGGGGGCAACCCCTGCCGAAGCCGCAACGACGGAAGCCTATGAAGAGGCGGGCGTCAAAGGGCAGACTTCAAATATTTGTCTCGGTTTCTTTTCCTATACAAAGTTCATCTCAAAGGGTGAGAGCCTGCCTTGTGCCGTCTCGGTTTTTCCCGTGAAGGTCAAGAAACTGCTCGACGACTACCCCGAGGTAAAAGAACGCAGACGTAAATGGTTCGATCAAAAACGCGCGGCATCCCTTGTGCGTGAACCGGAACTCAAAAAGATCATCAAGCATTTCGACCCTGCGCTGATCGAACGCTAGAACATCGTCGCTACCTTGTCTGGCCTTGCGAATTCGCTTGAATCTCTCGGCGTAGCGAATATCTGTGCCACGAAGGCTACGGGGAAACCGCAATGATCCGTTATGCGCTGACCTGCGATAATGAGCATAATTTCGAAAGCTGGTTCCAGTCCGCAGATGCCTTTGATGCTCTGCTGGCCTCAGGCCACCTGTCTTGCTCGGTCTGTGGTAACACCGAGGTTCGCAAGTCCATTATGGCTCCGAGGATTGGGAAGACCACCGAGCAACCGCTCTCGGCGCCCGCTACAGTGGCCGAGCAGGCCGTCAAGGAACTTCGTGCTAAAATCGAAGAAAACTCGGAGAATGTCGGAACCGAGTTTGCCAGCGAAGCCCGTGCGATCCACGAAGGCGATGCGCCCGAGCGCCCGATCTACGGCGAAGCAAAAATAAACGACGCAAAGGAGCTGATCGAGGACGGCATTCCGGTCCTGCCATTGCCATTCTCGCCCAGCCGCAAAAATAACTGACAAGAGGGAACGTTCCATGAAAGCTCTGATTACCGGCGCAAACCGGGGAATCGGTCGGGCTATGCACGATCAGATGAAGGCACGCGGCGATGATGTGATCGGGACCGCCCGGCGCCCGGCCGAGGGCGATGCCGGTTTCGTAACACTTGATGTGACCAACACGGATTCAATTGAGGCCCTTAAGGCTCAACTGCAAGGCCACGCGCTGGATCTTCTGGTCTGCAATTCCGGTGTCTATCTGGACAAGGGCGACGCGCTTGAGACCGGCTACTCAGAACAGGCTTGGGCCGACAGTTTCGCGGTAAACGTAACCGGCGTCTTCCTGACGATCCGGGCCTTGCTGCCAAACTTGCGCAAATCATCAGCCGGAAAGATCGCGATCATCTCGTCGCATATGGCCTCGAGCGAGCGGGCACCGGGGGGAGCTTATATCTACCGCGCCTCCAAAGCCGCCGTTCTCAATCTTGGTCGCAATCTCGCGGTTGACCTGACCCCTGAAAATATCGCGGTGGGGATTTATCACCCCGGCTGGGTTCAGACCGATATGGGGGGCGCTGCCGCGGACATCACGGTTGAACAGTCGGCGGCCGGGCTGCTTGAGCGGTTCGACACACTGTCTATGCCCACAACCGGCGTTTTCGAGACCTATGACGGTGTCGCGCTTCCCTTCTGAGCCACCCGGCAGAGCAGCATCGCATCCATAGCCGGTTTATCCCCTGTCGGCACTGGGCTGTGCGGCTGCGAATACTCTTGCCCTTTTGACAAGCGCGACTTAGGAAGCGGGCGGTTTACACAGGGGAATTCCGAGGCCCATGCCACGTCTGGTAATGAAATTTGGCGGCACGTCCGTTGCGACGCTGGACCGCATCAAGCGGGCCGCGAAGCGCGTCGGCCGCGAAGTTGCGAACGGCTACGAAGTCATCGTGATCGTTTCGGCCATGTCCGGAAAGACAAACGAGCTCGTCGGGTGGGTCAATGAGACCTCCACTTTCTACGATGCGCGTGAATATGATGCGGTGGTCAGTTCGGGTGAGCAGGTCACGGCAGGCCTGATGGCGTTGACATTGCAGGAAATGGAAGTCCCGGCCCGCAGCTGGCAGGGCTGGCAGGTTCCTCTCAAGACAACCTCGGCCCACGGCGCCGCACGGATCGAGGAAATCCCGACCGAGA
>JABDPP010000140.1 GCA_013042765.1 Litoreibacter sp. | reverse complement strand
AGTGTCGATCTGATCGCCAAAGAAGCCTGCGTTTCCAAAGCGACCCTCTACAGCTATTTCACCGACAAGCGCGCCCTTTTCATCGCGGTCACCAAGGAAGAGTGCCTGAAGCAATCGGATCGCGCTGTGCAGGTCGATGATGAAGACATCCCGATCCGCGACATGCTGATCAAGATCGGCCAGTCTATGATGGTGTTTCTGACATCAAGTTTTGCACACCGTATTTTTCGGATCTGTGTTGCGGAATCCGACCGGTTCCCTGAGCTTGGTCGCGAGTTCTATCTTTCCGGGCCGCATCTGATGGTGGAGCGCCTCACCCAGTATTTCGAGATTGCCTGCGACCGTGGAGAGCTCTGTATCGATGATGTTCATCTTGCCGCGCACCAGTTTCAGGAACTGATGAAGGCAGATGTCTTCATCAAAATGGTTTTCAACGTGATCGAGAAGCCCGAACAGGAGCAAATCGACCGCATCGTTGAAGGCGCGGTCGACCTTTTTCTGGCCCGTTACGGGGTTCAGTAAACGACGACCGACCGGATTGATTCGCCGGCATGCATCAGATCAAACCCTTTGTTGATGTCATCGAGGCTCAGCGAATGGGTGATCATCGGATCGATCTCGATCTTACCTTCCATATACCAGTCGACGATTTTGGGAACATCTGTCCGGCCGCGCGCGCCACCAAAGGCCGTGCCGCGCCAGCTGCGCCCCGTGACCAGTTGGAACGGACGGGTTGAGATCTCAGCGCCTGCTGGTGCCACGCCGATAATGATCGACTCGCCCCAGCCTTTATGGGCCGATTCCAAAGCCGTGCGCATCACGCCCACGTTGCCGGTTGCATCGAATGTGTAATCCGCGCCTCCCTTTGTCAGGTCGACCAGATGGGCCACGAGATCCCCGTCGACATCACCCGGATTGACAAAATCCGTCATGCCGAAATGTTCTGCCATCGTTTTCTTGTCATTGTTGAGATCAACGCCGACGATCTGGTCCGCCCCGGCAAGGCGCAGACCCTGGATGACGTTCAGGCCGATCCCGCCCAGACCGAATACGATCGCGCGGGAGCCGATCTCAACCTTGGCGGTATTAATCACAGCACCGATCCCGGTGGTCACGCCGCAGCCGATGTAACAGATCTTATCGAATGGGGCGTCTTCGCGGACCTTGGCCAGTGCGATCTCCGGCAGCACCGTGTGATTTGCGAAGGTCGAGCAGCCCATGTAGTGCAGGATCGGATCGCCATCGAGGGTCGAGAAGCGCGAGGTTCCATCGGGCATCAGGCCCTGTCCCTGTGTCGAACGGATGGATTGGCACAGGTTCGTCTTGGGGTTCAGGCAGTATTCGCATTCGCGACACTCAGGCGTGTAGAGCGGGATGACATGATCGCCCTTCTTGAGGGAGGTTACTCCGGGGCCAACATCTACCACGACGCCTGCGCCTTCATGCCCGAGGATCGCGGGGAAAAGCCCTTCCGGATCCGCGCCAGACAAGGTGAACTCGTCGGTGTGACAGATCCCGGTCGCTTTGACCTCAACCAGAACTTCTCCTTCGCGGGGTCCGTCCAGATTGACTTCCATGATTTCGAGAGGTTTGCCAGCAGCGGTGGCGACGGCGGCTCTTGTGCGCATTTCTGAACCCTTCCAAAAGTGAAAAACTCTGGTGAAAAATCATTCCAAGACAAGGTATAGGACGTGTCTGCCCCGTTTGGGAAGTGACTTGTCATATGCGCCGGAATGAGGTTTTTATGCCGGGGTGATTAGGAGTTACCAGGCTGCCCTGTTTGTGGTTTTGTCTGCCTGTTATGCGGACCCGCGCGCTTATGACGGTGTGCCCCGATGTGGTGCGGAGAACTACCAGTCCCTGTTGGGCCGCAAGTCGGACGTTCTCGAGCGGGTGGAGCTTCCAAAATCGGCACGGATTCTGCGCTCGGATGATGCTATTTCATTTGATTTCAGCCCGGACCGTCTGACCATCGATGTCGATGATCAGGAGTTCATCGCCAGCGTAACGTGCCGCTAGTCTTTGTCGATACGGTAGGACTTGTGGCACGCGGAACAGGTCTTTCCCAGAGCCACAAACCCAGCTTTGAACGCATCTTCGCTATCGACCTGCGCGAGGGAAAGCGCTGCCTTGGTCATGGCGTCTGACTGTTCTCTGAAGCCCGGCCAATCTGCCCAGATTTCGGGGCTTGCTTCACTTTTCGGATCGGTTTCCGGCGTCTCGAATAATTCGGTTACCTTCGCCGAGTGCTCGGCCAGTTCCCGTGCAGTGCCTTGTGCAACGGTCGCGTTGTAGGGAGTGGCGCCTTTTACCATCGCGCCCATGGCCTTCATGTTTTCGGCAATGGCACTCATCACGTCCATGCGGGCTTTCACAGCCGGGTTCTTAACCCCGCTATGGGCGAGCGCTGCGGTCGCAAGAGCGAGGGCGGCGATTGAGGATAAGATAAGACGTTGTTTCATGGCAAAGAACCTATCGCTAACTGATTTGCGGTCAAGCGGTGGGGGCCGGCGTCAGCTTATGCCGCAAGAGCGCCACCGGATGGGCGCGCAATGTCAGGCGCATGGAGACATAATCCTCGACCACCTGTTCCCCCAACGACATATCAGGCAGGTTAACCTTGGGTTCATCCAGACCTTCCCCGTCCATGTCCTGGGCAAACAGCGGCAGGGGGTCGGTGCTGCGGATCGCCTTTGCCTCCCACAGGGCCTCGCGTCTGTTCAACCCGATATCGTTAAACGCATCAGCCTCCGCCAAAACGGCTAACAGATGCGGTGGCGTCCCGGCGCGCCGCCAGACATCCTCGAGCGTCATGTATCCGTTCCCCCGCGCGGCCACGATCCAGTTCGCTTCCTCTTCGCGCATGGCTTTGATCTGGCGGAAGCCAAGGCGCAGCGCCAAACCGTCATGGCCATCGGGTTCCATCACATTGTCCCAATAGCTGTCATTGATGCTGACCGGACGTACCTCGACACCGTGTTCGCGCGCATCGCGAACGATCTGGGCGGGAGCGTAAAAACCCATCGGCTGGGAATTCAGCAACGCGCAGGCAAAGATGCCCGGGTGGTGGCACTTCAGCCAGCTTGAGGCATACACCAGCAGGGCAAAACTTGCTGCGTGGCTCTCGGGGAACCCGTAACTGCCAAACCCTTCGATCTGAGAGAAACAGCGCTCGGCAAAATCGTCATCATAGCCATTGGCGCGCATGCCCCTGAGGAACCGAGTGCGGAACGCACTGACCTTGCCGTGTTTCTTGAAGGTCGCCAGAGAGCGGCGCAGGCGATCGGCCTCCTCCGGTGTGAAGCCTGCCCCGATGATCGCGATCTGCATGGCCTGTTCCTGAAACAAAGGCACGCCCAATGTTTTGCCCAATACCTGACCCAGGGCGTCAGAGGGGAAGGTAACCTCTTCCTCCCCATTGCGGCGTTTGAGATAGGGATGCAGCATATCGCCTTGAATGGGACCCGGACGGATGATCGCGACCTGTATCACCAGATCATAGAAAGTGCGGGGCCGCATTCTTGGCAGGAAGTTCATCTGCGCCCGCGATTCCACCTGAAATACACCAAGACTGTCTGCCTTGCAGAGCATGTCATAGGTGGCCGGATCTTCGGGAGGTAAACTGGATAAAGTATAGTCTAATCTTCGGTATTTACCCAAAAGGCCAAAGGCTTTGGATATGCAGGACAGCATTCCAAGCGCCAGAATATCGACCTTCAGGATCCCGAGCGTGTCGATGTCATCCTTGTCCCAGCAGATCACAGTACGATCTTCCATCGTGGCGTTTTCAATTGGCACAAGCTCATCCAACCGGCCATCTGTGATTACAAAACCGCCAACATGCTGGGACAGGTGCCGGGGAAAGCCCTGGATCTGATGGATCAGGTCGAGTGTCTGTATCAGGCGCCGGTCCGTAGGGTCGAGACCAAGTTCCGCCATCCGCTCAGGTTCGATCCCCTTGGACGACCCAAACCCCCAGATCTGGCTGCTCAGCGCGCCAATCATGTCGTCACTCAGGCCCATGGCACGCCCAACCTCCCGCACAGCCCGCCTGCCGCGGTAGTGGATGATCGTGGCACACAGTCCGGCACGGTGCCTGCCATAGCGTTCATAGATGTGCTGGATCACCTCTTCCCGGCGTTCATGCTCGAAATCCACATCGATATCGGGGGGTTCATCGCGGGCTTCCGACACGAACCGCTCGAACACCATCGTCCCGATCTCCGGAGAGACGGAGGTTACACCCAGACAGTAGCAGACCACGGAATTTGCAGCCGATCCCCGCCCTTGGCAGAGGATATCGCGCGACCTTGCAAAGGCGACGATGTCATGGACGGTGAGAAAGTAAGGCTCATATTTAAGCTTGCTGATCAGAGACAGCTCATGTGCGAGCATTTTGCGTACTTTTTCGGGTGCGCCCCCCGGATATCGCCAGTTTAGACCCTGATATGCGAGCTCTTTCAATCGCTCGGCGGGGGACTGACCATTTCTGACTTCGGATGGATAATCGTAGCGTAACTCACCAAGAGAGAACCTGCATCGCTCTGCAATCTCGCCGGTGCGGTGGACGCAATCCTCAAACCCTTTGAACAGGCGCAGCATCTCGGCCTCGCTACGCATCCGCTGTTCGGCGTTGGTCTGGGCGGCCCGACCAAGCTCATCCACGCGCAGGCCTTCGCGCACACAGGTCAGGATATCGGTCAGGCGGCGGCGTTGGCTGATATGCATGAGCGGCGCTCCCGAGGCGACAGTGGTGACCCCAAGGGTTTGCGCCAGGTTTGAGAGGCGTTCGAAGCGTGCTCTGTCCTCCCCGTCATAGCGAGGTGCGAGCATCAGGAAGACGTTTTCCTGAAAGCGGGTCTTTAGCCGTCCCGCCGCGTGCCTCCACTGGTCTGCGCTAAGCGGACCGTTCTGGCTTTCCGGCACCGGATGAAGAAGCAGAATCAATCCCTCTCCCTGCTTTATCAGATCTTCCAGATGAAGCAGGCATTGCCCTTTCGGCGCAGCCAGCCGCCCCTTTGAAATCAACCGTGATAGCCGCCCCCATCCAGAACGGTTCTCGGGCAGAGCCGTCAATATCATTCCGTTTGATAGGATCAGCTTCGCGGCCGGGATCAATCGTGGGATTGCCCCTGTGTCGAAAGAGAGCGGGTCGGGGATATGATCTGGTTTAAATGGTCCAAAAAGACCCTGTTTGAGCCGAATATCCCTATTTTCACGTACAAGCCGCGCGATTTCCCGGCACTCGGTATGGGCCCGGACGATCCCGGCGACAGAGTTCACATCAGCAATCGCAAAGGCAGGCATGCCGATCATCGCCGCACGGGCGGCGTATTCCTCGGGGTGCGAACCACCGGTCAGGAAGGTGAAGTTCGAGGTTATATTCAGCTCTGAAAACGCCATGAAACCTTGGAGATGTTCTATTTTTGTTCTCATTCCGACTTTGGTATTTTCGACACCGGAGTCAAGGGTATGGCTTGACCAGATGTGCAGACCCAGCTTTGAAGGAGAAAACAAAGCATGAGCAGCCCTGTGGCAAAGACAGCAAAATCGGCCAAGGCAAGAAAGAAAGATCCGAAGACCGCGGCCAAGAAAGATCAGCCGAAGCGCTCGATCTTCTGGTGGATCGGCGTCGGCCCGGTATTGTTTGCCCGTTGGGGTTTACGGATTGCCATCACCTTCATGATCGCCATGGGCTTGCTGACCCTCGGTTACACGGTCATCAACCCGCCGACGACGCCCTACATGTTACTGGAAGGTCAGCGACTTGATAATGTGCGACAGGAATGGCGGGCTTTTGAGGAAATCTCGCCGCATGTGCCACGCGCCATAATCGCTGCAGAAGACGCAAATTTCTGCAACCACTGGGGCTTCGATATGAACGCGATCCGCGATGCGTTGGAAGATGGCAGCGGACGCGGCGCCTCGACCATATCTCAACAAACGGTGAAAAACGTCTTTCTGTGGCATGGGCGTTCCTGGCTGCGCAAAGCGCTCGAGGCGACGCTGACACCAGTTGTTGAGGCGGCCTGGACAAAGCGCAGGATCCTTGAGATCTACATGAATGTGGCTGAGTTTGACGAAGGGATCTTCGGAATTGCTGCGGCCTCAAAGTGGTATTTCGGTGTGGATGCGAAGGATCTTAGCCCGCTGCAAGCTGCCCAACTTGCAGTTGTTTTGCCCAATCCGAAGGACCGATCGGCCAAGCGCCCGACAGCATTCCTCCAGAAACGGGCGAGACGGGTTCTAGACGGGGCAGCGACCATCCGCGCGGATGGGCGAAGTGCCTGTATCGAAGGTTGAAAAAGAACGTTACTCTTGCGAAGACTGATCGAAGATAGCCATTGCCGGATCCTCTTATGAATCGTCTCTACCACGCGCCTCTTTCCCCGTTTTGCCGCAAGGTTCGGCTCGTTCTGAGCGAGAAGAAGGTAGAGGTGGAACTGATCGAAGAGCGCTATTGGGAAGCCACAGCAGAGTTCATGCGCCGCAACCCCGCCGGTAAGGTGCCGATTCTGAGGATCGACGGCCAAACATTGAGCGAAAGCCAGGCCATTTGCGAATATCTTGAAGAGACCATTCCCGAGCCCGCGCTCATGCCGAAAAACCCGGCAGACAGGGCTGAAGTTCGCCGACTGGTGTTCTGGTTTGACGACAAGTTCCACCACGAAGTGACGTCAAAACTCCTCTACGAAAGGGTCAACAAGAAGATCATGGGGCAGGGTTATCCGGAAAGCCGGAACGTCAAGATGGGTGCTCAGAATATCAAGTATCACATCGACTATATTGGATGGTTGCTGGATGAGAGACGTTGGCTCGCTGGCAATAGCCTGAGCCTTGCGGATTTCGCGGCGGCGGCACATTTGAGCTGTCTCGATTACATCCGCGACGTAGACTGGGATCGGAACGCGAACGTCAAGGACTGGTACGCCAAGATCAAGTCGCGCCCCGCGTTCCGGTCGATCCTCGCCGATCAGGTGCCCGGGTTTCCGCAGCCGCCACATTACGCGGATCTCGATTTTTGACGCTGAAAGACAGCCTCCGCGCGCAGGCTGTGGCCGAGGGGTTCGCCAAGGTCGGTATCTGCCGCCCAACCGATATTCCAAAGGCGATGGATCAACTGAAGCGTTTCGTCGGGGAAAACCGGCACGGGCAGATGGGCTGGATGGCCGATCGCGTGGGTTGGCGCGGGGATCCGAGTTCTCTTTGGCCTGAGGCGCGTTCGATTATCATGTTGGCCGAGCCATATACGCCCGAACACGATCCACTGGAGATCCTGTCGCAACGTGAGGCCGGCGCGATCTCCGTCTATGCGCAGAACCGGGATTACCATGATCTCGTCAAGAAGCGCCTGAAGCGCCTTGCGCGGTGGTTGATCGCGCAAAGCGATGGGGCAGAGGTCAAAGTTTTCGTCGATACGGCGCCCGTTATGGAAAAGCCACTTGGGCAGGCGGCGGGGCTGGGTTGGCAAGGTAAGCACACCAACCTGCTGGCGCGGGATTTGGGTAACTGGTTCTTTCTCGGAGCGATCTTCACGACGGTCGAACTGGAGCCCGATGCGCCGGAAGAAGATCACTGTGGGAATTGTCGCGCCTGTCTAGATATTTGTCCGACGGATGCATTCCCCGCACCCTACCAGTTGGATGCGCGGCGCTGCATTTCGTATCTGACGATCGAACATAAAGGTCCGGTCGACCCGGATCTCCGTACCGGAATGGGCAATCATATCTATGGTTGCGATGATTGCCTCGCCGTTTGTCCGTGGAACAAGTTTGCACGGGATGCGACTGAGATCCGCTATGCTGCGCGACAGGATCTGCGCGCCCCGGATCTGGCAGAGCTTGCGGCGCTGGATGACCGTGGATTTCGGGAAAGGTTCAGCGGATCACCGATCAAGCGGATCGGGCGTGACCGGTTTGTTCGAAACGTCCTGTATGCCATTGGAAATTCCGCATCCGCGCGCCTGCGCCCGATCGCACAGGGCTTGACCGGTGATCAGGATCCGGCCGTGGCCGATGCGGCGCGCTGGGCGTCGACGTGTCTGGAGGGGGCGGAGTGACGGGAACGCTTCTGAGTTTTGGACACGGGTATTCGGCCCGTGCCCTCACGCGCAGGCTTCTGCCGCAGGGTTGGACGGTCATAGGCACGACGCGGACGCAGGAGAAGGCCGAAATCCTCACCGGTGAGGGGGTAGAAGCGGTAGTCTGGCCAGAAAGCGATCTGGCCGACCAACTGTCCCGAGCAACCCATCTCATGATATCCGCAGGTCCGGATGAGAACGGCGACCCCGTACTCGCCGAGTTGAAGGAGCAGATTGCCAGGATCGCGGATCAACTCGCTTGGGTCGGCTACCTCTCCACCACGGGCGTTTACGGGGATCACCAGGGTGGCTGGGTCGATGAGAGAACGGCCCTGACCCCAAGTACGCGGCGCGGCCGTTTTCGCGTTATGGCGGAACAGCAATGGCAGGATCTGGCCGGCAAAACCGGGCTGCCTCTGCATATCTTCAGACTGGCGGGTATCTATGGGCCAGGGCGTGGGCCGTTTGCCAAGGTCCGGAACGGAACGGCGCGACGTATCATCAAGAAGGGCCAGGTTTTCAGCCGCATCCATGTTGAGGACATTGCGCAGGTTCTTGAGGCTTCAATCCGCCACCCCGACCCCGGGGCGATCTATAACCTTTGCGACGACCTTGCTGCGCCGCCCGAGGATGTGATTGGCTATGCCGCCGAGCTGCTAGAATTGCCAATCCCGCCCGCCGTAGATTTCGAGACTGCCGAGATGACACCGATGGCTCGCAGCTTCTATGCGGAATCAAAACGCGTGCGAAACGACCGCATAAAGACGGAGCTCGGGGTGACGCTGAAATACCCCGACTACCAAACCGGCCTGAAAGCGCTTCTGGCCGGTGAGGATTGATCAGGTCATTATTGAAAACCTGCCGGGCGAAAAGTGGATTTCTACGATTCACGCCGATGCGATTTTCGGATATAGTCTTCGTAATAAGAAACGTTTTTGGGATATGAGCAGTGAGACGAGTTTGCCTGTTTCTGGCGGCACTGATCGGTTTATCGGCCTGCTCCGAGACCGAGAATATCATCCGTTATGAGGGGCCGCAGGTCACCAAGATCGAGGTGTTCAAGGAACAGCGCCAGATGCGGCTGCTGCATGCCGATCAGGTTCTCAAGGAATATGAGATCGAACTGGGGTTTCTTTCATCCGGACATAAGCAGTTCGAGGGCGACGGGCGCACGCCCGAGGGCCGGTACTCGATTAATCGCCGCAACCCCAAGAGCAATTTTCATTTCTCACTTGGCATCTCCTACCCGAACGCGCGGGACATGTCCTACGCGGTCGCGCGCGGAAAGGACCCGGGCGGGGATATCTTCATTCACGGTCAGCCGCGCTCGCGCCTGCGCCGCGTCGAAGATTGGACGGAGGGATGCATCGCCCTGACGAACGAAGAGATCCGGGAAGTTTATTCGATGGTGCCGAACGGCACCCTTATCGACATCTTCCCCTAGCCTTGTTTGAAGACCGGCGCATTAGCTACCGGTAACCATGGTCCACCAGATTTTCCCGTTAGGCTCCTGAAACCACGAGAACCCCAACTTCTTCGCTCGGGGTGACAAGACTACGTTGCGTGTGTCTGATCTTTTCATCCAAGCAGCGAGAGTCTCACTCTCATTTTCATAGGTCTCGGAGATATTTTCCCCGATCAGGATTCCGGGGTAACCCACCCGCTTGACCCGCTCCAGCGGCGAGGAGCCATCTGATCCAAAATGCCAGGGTCGGTTCTGCAGTGCCATGTCGCGTGAGTGGGTTGCCGCCGCGGCGTTAAGCTGACTGTCGAGTTCCAACGGCGTGACGCCGGCCGACGACCTGAGGGCGTTCACGGCGTCAAGGACCCGAAACTGGATTTTAGCCGTGTCGGACGCCTTGATCCGATAGGCTGTGTTGAGCGGGCGGTTGTCCCCGTCGAACTGGATGCCGGGTGCGGCACATGCAGACAGCATGAAAATGGCTGAAAGCAGACAGAGAGCAGAACGTACCATGAAAAACCTTTCTCGTTTCGCCTTGCATAGACTTATCTGTGAGCCGCTTCAAACGAGCAGGAGAAAAATGGCCGATCACGCAATTGTTTGATTTGCGACTGCGGCTTTCGCGCAATATGGTCCCCCCAAAGATCTCTGATGGAGGATGATCATGCCAGATAAGCGAACCCTCGGCCTGAGCCGCCGGAATTTCCTGTTGAGTGCCAGTGTGACGGCCACCACATTTGCGTTGCCCGCCTGCGCTCAGAATTCGAACTCGACCGAAATGGAAGGCGAGATCAGTGCTGCAACGCGCCGCAATATGTCGAGCTTCCGTTCGCTGGAATGGGAGCCTTATTTCAGCAACCTCAGAAATGGCGCGATCCTTGTCGATATCGACAGCCGTGCGCTTCACATGTGGACCGAAGACGGAAGCTACGCGCTCTATCCCTCCAGTGTCCCGGTTTCGGAGGATCTGACCCGACGCGGCCGAACCAGCGTTGTTCGCAAGGTCGAGGGGCCAAGCTGGAGCCCGACACCCGCCATGAAAATCCGGAACCCGGAATGGCCCGATTTCGTCGGCCCGGGGCCTGACAATCCGCTGGGGACTCACGCTCTCTACCTGGGTTGGACCTATTATAGAATTCACGGCACGCAGGACACGCGCAAGATCGGGCGCAGGTCCTCAAACGGCTGCATCGGGCTCTACAATGAGCATATCGCCAAGGTGTTCGAGGAAGCCAAGGTCGGCACTCAGGTGCTGCTGATCTAACTGAGGCTTAGCCAGACCAAAATATTGAGGGCGGCTCCGGTTTCATTCGGGTGCCGCCCTTTTTCATGCGCAGGGGATGTCTTGTATCCTAGAGGCCGGCTTCCGCCTCGATTGCCTTGCGCGATTTCCGGGCTCGCTCAGTTGCTGACTTCAACTGACCGCAAGCTGCCATGATGTCCTCTCCGCGTGGGGTGCGGATCGGGGAGGCATATCCCGCTTTGTAAATGATATCCGCAAAGGCCCGGATCCGTTTCTGGTCGGAGCGCTTATACGGTGCGCCGGGCCATTCGTTGAACGGGATCAGGTTAATCTTCGCGGGTATGCCGCGGATCAGGTTTACGAGGCGGCGGGCGTCTTCATCACTGTCATTGACGTCCTTCAGCATGACGTATTCGAAGGTGATCCGCTCGCTGTTGGAAAGTTTCGGATAGGCTTTGAGCGCGTCCAGAAGTTCCGCGATGTTCCAGCGCTTGTTGATCGGCACCAGCGTGTCGCGCACCTCGTCGGTCGTGGCGTGGAAGGAGACGGCCAAAAGGCAGCCAATCTCTTCGGCGGTGCGGGCAATCTCGGGTACGACACCGGAGGTCGACAAGGTGATCCGGCGGCGGCTGAGGCTGATGCCCTCCGGGTCCATCGCGATTTTCATGGCGTCGCGCACGTTTTCGAAATTGTAGAGCGGTTCCCCCATGCCCATCAGGACGATGTTGGAGAGCAGCCGTGTTTCGTCATGCGGATTGCGGCCCGGCTCTGGCCATTCGCCTAGATCGTCGCGCGCCAGCATGACCTGACCAATAATCTCACCGGCGGTAAGATTGCGCACCAGTTTCTGGGTGCCCGTGTGGCAGAAGGAACAGGTCAGGGTGCAGCCAACCTGGCTGGAGATGCAGAGCGTCCCGCGTCCCTCTTCGGGGATATAGACGACCTCGACCTCGTGACCGCCCGCGATCCGGACAAGGTATTTCCTGGTACCGTCCGCACTGACCTGTCGGCTGACGACCTCAGGCACGGCAATGACGAACTCGGATGCAAGCTTGGCGCGATAATCTTTGGCCAGGTTGGTCATCACGTCGAAGTCGCGCACGCCCTTCTGGTAGACCCATTGCCAGATCTGACCGGCCCGCATCTTGGCTTGTTTTTCCGGCGTGCCAGTGGCGATCAGGGCCTCGCGCAATTGCTCCCGCGTCAGCCCGACAATATTCGTCGGTCCGCCCTCCGGCAGCTTGCGCGGAATGGTAAGCATGTCCTGCGTGATCGGTGCTTTCGTCGCCATATCAGACTCATCTCGTAAGAAGACGCCTCGATACACCATTCACGCCAAAAGGCAAAGCAGGCGATCTACGGCCCGCCCGGTCCCCTTTTCGTCGGCTTAGCTGCAGCGTTTCTGGGCGTCGTCGATCGCGGCCGTGAATCCACGGAGGGAGAAAGTATCCTCGGTATTCGTTCCGCGGGAGGATCTGCCAGACACGATAGCTGAGATCCCTTTTTTCATGGCGGCGATGATTCTCTTGTCATCCTCAGGCGAGGCGGCCCATGCGGATTCCCCCGAAGTGAACATATCGAACTTGTCATCGCCAATCGCCAGGCTGACGGTGCTGCTCTCGGCAAAGGGGTAACCACCGGCAAACGAGACCTCGCCGAGCTTACCGGAGCCGGGCCAGAAGCTTACGAACATCAGGATATCGCCACGGTTCACTGCCACGACACGGCCATCTCTGGTATTCTTGGTTCCGGTCGGGCTACTGACCACCCAGCATTGGGTCGGGTTGTCTTCGACAAAGACGCTCCAGTCGGTCTTCGCAAAGACCCGGTTGGTTGATTGCTCCTGGGCCAGTGCCGGCGCAGCCGATGCTGCAATCACGGCGCATGCCATCACAGATTTCAACAGTGTTTTCATCTCTTTTACAGCTCCAGCGGTTTCTGCCTCTGCTTGCCAAATGGCGCCTTGTTGGGCTCTTTCGTACTGGCTAAGCGCATACCAAAATCTATTGCAAACGATTATCGCAGAATGCATGGGTTGCGAAAGACCCATTGGCGAATTTTCGCCGCGGAAGGAGGTTCTTATGACACAGGCAGTTTCCATGGTTGAAATCTGGCGTGGGGCGTTCCGGGAATCCGAGCATTGCGGGCACGCGGTCGTCTGCGATGCGACAGGCCAGATCGTTGAGGCATGGGGCGAACCTGACAAGATCATCCTGCCACGGTCTTCGTGCAAGATGCTGCAGGCGCTCCCGCTTCTTGAGAGTGGCGCGGCCGAGGCCGCGGGGCTCGGATCAGAGCATTTCGCGCTGGCTTGTGCGTCTCACTCGGGTGGCGCGATCCATACGGACCGGGTGCAGAAATGGCTGAGTGATCTTGGCCTGTCGGATGCGGCCTTGCGCTGCGGTGTTCAGATGCCCTCCGACCAAGACGCGCGGAAAGCCCTGACTTGTGGCGACGACGAACCCTGCCAGTTCCACAACAACTGTTCGGGAAAGCATAGTGGCTTCCTGACATTGTCTCAGCATCTGGGTGGCGGACCGGAGTATATTGACCCTGATCATGTGGTGCAGCGTGCGGTGCGCGAAGCGTTCGAGGAGATGACCGGCATGACCTCTCCGGGCTTTGCCATCGATGGTTGCTCGGCCCCAAATTTCGCGACCTCTGTGCATGGGCTGGCCCGTGCCATGTCCTCGATGGCTGCGGCAGATCCGAACACTGTCAGAGGGCATGCCGCTCAGCGTCTGGTGGAGGCCATGGCACAACATCCGGAGCTCGTTGCCGGAGAAGGGCGCGCCTGCACCGAATTGATGCGCGCCTGTGAGGGTCGTGCGGCTGTCAAGACGGGTGCGGAGGCGGTATTCGTGGCAATCCTGCCGGAACAGGGTCTGGGAATCGCACTCAAGATCATGGATGGCGGGACCCGCGCGGCAGAGGCCGCCATTGCAGGGCTTCTGGTGAAGTATGGTGCCATGGATGCATCTCACCCAACGGCGAAAAAGTGGATTACAGGACCTATACGGAACCGGCGCAGTATCATCACCGGAGAAATGCGCTTCGCATCATCCTTCCTCGCTTAGAGCCTTTCTAGGCGCGGCCGTGCCGGAAAGGTCGGGCGGCGTTAGCGCGTGGATCAGTTTGTGAATGGCCTCTCGTTTGAGGGGTTTTGTCAGGTAGTGATCGACGCCCGCTTCCCGGATCCGCGCTTCGTCCCCATCCACGGCATGCGCTGTCATCGCGATGATCGGCACTGCCTCAAACCCGCTTTTGCGTTCAAGCGCTCGGATTGCGTTCGTAGCCTCCATCCCATCCATTTCCGGCATCGAGATGTCCATGAAGATCATGTCGGGACGGTGCGCGCTGAAGGCGTCTACGGCTTCGCGCCCATTGCCGACGATTTTTAGATCAAGCTCGATATCCTTGAGCATCTTGCGAAAGACCAACTGGTTGGTCTTGTTATCCTCGGCCGCCAGGACCTGGAGCGTACGATCTGTCTCAGGTGGCTCCGGTGCCTCACTATTGGTTGGGGTCTTCCCACTCGCTGTGAGCAAAACGCTGAAGAGATCATGCCGCAGGATGGGCTTTCTGAGGATGTAGGGGTGGTTTGACTCGTCTGCCTGCCCGGGCGAGGACGGCATCAGAATCACGGGCAGATCGGGGGCCGCGCTCCGGAGGGTTTCGACGGGGTCCGGTGTGCCGTCTATGGGTTTCGGCTGGGACAGGATCACAAGATCGGGCGGGCTTTCCTCGATGATCTCAAGCGCCGCATCGAGAGTTTCCACTGACTGCGTCGAACGGCCGAGCAGCCGGATCTGGCGCGCCAGAACACTTTGGTCGACGCTCTTTGGTCCCGCCAGAAGGATGTGTTGCAGGTGCTCCGGCAATTGCGTTTCGTCGTCGCGGCTGTCTTTGGCCAAGGGCAGGGTTAACATGAAGCCGAACGCCGAGCCCTCCCCTTTAACACTGTCGATCCAGACCTCCCCACCCATATGCTCGACAAGGCGCCGCGTGATCGCGAGACCCAGCCCTGTCCCCTCGAATTTCCGGTTTGCCTGATCTTCGACCTGGTTAAATTCCCCGAAGATATGGTCGACCATGTCTTCGTCGATTCCGATCCCCGTATCCTCAACCGTGATATGCAACTGGAACTCATCATTCTCCAGTGGAAGACCGACGACACGGATCAGCACATGCCCTTGATCGGTGAACTTGACCGCGTTGCCGACCAGGTTCGTAAGAATCTGGCGCAGGCGACCGCGATCACCGACGAAAGTGGTCGGCAGGAACTGGTCGTAATCCACATCGAGCGTAATCTGTTTTTGCTGGACAGTTGGCTCGACGATCAGGGCAACCTCTTGCACGACGCGCTCCAGATCGAAAGGCACGGGCTTCAGTTCGATCTTGTCGGCTTCGATCTTGGAAAAATCGAGCACGTCATTGATGATCTCGAGCAGCGCTTCCCCTGACCCTTTGATCGTCGAGGCATAGAGCGTGCTTTCCTCATCGAGATCGTTTGCCATCAGGAGTTCGGCCATGCCCACCACGCCGTTCATCGGTGTGCGCAGCTCATGGCTCATCCGAGCCAGAAACGAGGATTTCGCGCGGTCCGCAGCCTGCGCCTTGTCGCGAGCGTCTCTCAGCTCATCTTCGCGCCGGATTGTGTCGGTAATGTTGAGGGCAAGCGAAACGATGCCGCCATCAGCGGTGCGCCGATCGACGAGCTTCACATACATGCCATTCCAGAAACGCAGGGTGACAGGCTCGATATTTGGTGCGGCCCAGCGGTCGAGCATGAAGTCATACCACTCGTCTTCATCCTTCCCTTCAAGATCGACCAACCCCTCTTCGAGGCAGAGATCAAGAATGCTCTCATAGCTGACACCGGGGCCGACATGCTCTGCATGGTCGATAACGCTGAGATAAGGGTGGTTTGCTGCGATGAGCTTGAGGTCCTTGTCGAAAAGGGCAAACCCGTCCGGGATCGATTCCAACGCGTCCCAGAGCAGGCGCTCGACCTCCGTCACTTTGACATTGGCCTTTTCGAGGTCTTCATGAACTTGGCTGTTCTGCCCTTCGAGCTCCGCCACGACCTTGCGCTGGTCCACGATCTGATCGGACAGGGACAAGGCGTGTTGGGAGAGCTTGCGGTTCGCGTTCTTCAGTTCCGCCTGCTTTTGTTCCAGCAAGCGTTCCGCAGCCAGTCGGGCACGGCGTTCGCGGGACAGTTCATCGTTGAAGACCGCTGTTTCCATCAGTTCCGGCAGCTCGGGAATCATAAAACCTTGCGCCATCGTCAGCCTTCAAAGTGAATTCAAGGTTAATGAATTCGAAGGCTGTCGAGAGCGGAGCTGCCGGAATGGTCTAAGGCCTCAGAGACGTTCGATCGCCAGCGCGATGCCCTGACCGCCGCCAATGCACATCGTGATCAGGGCTTTCTTGCCTTCAATTCGCTCAAGCTCATAGAGCGCCTTGATGGTGATGATTGCCCCGGTGGCCCCGACCGGATGGCCCAGCGCAATTGCGCCGCCGTTGGGGTTCACCTTTCCCGGATCGAGCCCAAGCCCCTTGTTTACCGCAAGGGCCTGCGCGGCGAAGGCCTCATTGGACTCAATGACATCGAAATCCGTGATCGACAGGCCTGTCTTGGCGAGCAGGTTTTCTACCGCCGGGACCGGACCGATGCCCATTACTTCCGGGCGGACGCCGGCATGGGCGTATCCCAATATGCGCGCGCGAGGCATAAGGCCAGCCTTTGCCGCAGCATCACCATGGGCCATCACAAGTGCGGCAGCGCCGTCATTGATGCCCGAGGCATTGCCGGCAGTAACGGTCCCGTCCTTCTGAAACACGGCCCGCAGACCGGACAGGTTATCGAGCGAGCTTGGCTTTGGATGCTCATCGACCTCGAACGCGACGGTGTCGCGCTTCACACGCACCTCAACCGGAGTGATCTGATCCCTGAAATGCCCGGCCTCGATGGCACGCGCGGCACGGTTCTGGCTTTCCAATGCAAATGCATCTTGTGCTGCACGATCGATCTCATGCTCTGCAGCGACGTTCTCAGCGGTCACACCCATATGACCCGTCCCGAAGGGGCAGTTCAACGCGCCTAGCATCATGTCCTGTGCACCGGCATCGCCCATCTTCTGACCCCAGCGGGCTTGCGGCAGGATATAAGGCGAGCGGCTCATGCTTTCGGCGCCGCCAGCCAGGCCGAACGCGGCATCGCCCAGCATCAGGGATTGAACCACAGAGACGATCGCCTGCGCGCCAGAGCCGCACAGACGGTTCACGTTCATCGCAGGCGTTGTGTCCGGTATCCCGGCCTGGATCGCGGCTACGCGGGAGAGATACATGTCCCGAGGTTCGGTATTGATCACGTGACCGAAGGCAACATGACCGATCTGTGGTCCCTCGACACCGGAGCGTTCCATTGCCGCTTTCGCAACAGTTGCTCCCAGATCGATCGGTGCCGTACCAGCCAGGGATCCGCCAAAAGTGCCGATGGCGGTCCGGGCACCGCCGAGAATTACAATATCCGTCATGATCGTGGTCCTGTTAGTCTCGTTGCTACTGTCTTCTAGCAGGATTCTCGCCTTCGTTAAGCATGACGCTACGTTTTCACGAAGCGCTGGGCCAGTGGGTACGAGCAGGAATTCTCGGGGAGAGCCGCGTGAGCAAATACGGACCATCCAGAGGAGAACTTTGGTTTCGCCTCTGCGTTAGCCTGATCGGCCTTGGCGCAATGCTCTATGCTATCATCTTTCGCGGCAGTGGTGGGATCGCGTGGTTGGAGGTTGCTGCAATCTCAACCGCATTCTTTGGCGGATCGGCAGTCTGGTCGGGATGGAAGTTACTCAAGGCGTCCGGAGCATGGACATTCAGGACCGGGCCGCCGAAAGACTGATGCCTTCGGCGACCCTGTTTGTCTTTTCGTTCAGGCGACGTTGAAGTGCAGCGCACGGACCTGCTGGAACATGCCTGTATCTTCGAGTTTCCCCAGAACCTCACCGGGTACTGCGTCGTCAACATAAAGGAGCGCGATCGCCTCCTTCCCAGCGGCTTCGCGGCCAAGGGTAAAGTTTGCAATGTTCACGCCGTTCTCGCCCATCGTCTGGCCCAATGTCCCGATGATGCCGGGAACGTCGTTGTTGGTCGTGTAGACCATGTGTTCCCCGATCTCGGCATCGATATTGATGCCCTTGATCTGGATGAACCGTGGCTTGCCATCGGAAAACACGGTGCCCGCAATCGACCGTTCGCGGGCGTCGGTGACAACCTTAATCTTGATATAGCCGTCAAAAACGCCGGACTTGTCCTGCGTCGTGGTCGAGATCTTGGTGCCGCGTTCCTTGGCGATCACCGGAGCTGAGACCATGTTCACCTCGGGGTTGGTGGCCTTCATGATGCCGGCAACGCCCGCGCAGTTCAGGGCCTCGAGGTTCATTGCCGATACATTGCCATTATAGGTGATCTGGATGTTGCGAATGGCTTCGTCAGTCATCTGGCCGATGAAGGATCCCAGATGCTCCGCCAGTTTCACCCAAGGGCCCATAACCGCCGCCTCTTCCGCGGTTACGGAGGGCATGTTCAGTGCGTTGGTGACCGCTCCGGTCAGAAGGTAGTCGGACATCTGCTCGGCCACCTGAAGCGCTACGTTTTCCTGAGCCTCGGTCGTTGCGGCCCCCAGGTGCGGGGTTACGACGACATTGGACAGGTTGAAAAGCGGTGAGGCCGTCGCGGGTTCTTCTGCGAAAACATCGAACGCAGCCCCGGCAACGCGCCCGTCCTGCAAGGCTTCCGCCAGCGCTTCTTCGTCAACCAACCCGCCGCGCGCGCAGTTCACAATACGCACGCCCGGTTTCAGCTTGGCGATATTCTCACGGCTCAAGAGGTTTCGGGTCTTGTCGGTGAGCGGCACATGGAAGGTGATGAAGTCAGAGGCTTCAAGCAGTTCGTCAAGCTCCACCTTGCGCACATTCATCTGATGCGCCCGCTCCTCGCTGAGGAACGGATCATAGGCGATCACTTTCATCTTTAGGCCATGCGCCCGATCGATGACGATCGAGCCGATATTGCCGGCCCCGATGACGCCTAGCGTCTTGTTGGTCAGCTCAACCCCCATGAAGCGGGATTTTTCCCATTTTCCGGCATGGGTCGAGGCATTGGCCTCCGGGATCTGGCGGGCCACGGCCATCATCATCGAGATCGCGTGTTCGGCCGTGGTGATCGAGTTGCCGAAAGGCGTGTTCATCACGATGATGCCGCGCTTTGAGGCTACCGGGATATCGACATTGTCGACCCCGATTCCGGCACGACCGATCACCTTGAGGTTGGGTGCTGCGTTCAGCAGTTTTTCTGTGGCTTTCGTAGCCGAGCGGATTGCAAGACCGTCATATTGGTCGATCACGGAGAGGAGTTTCTCCTTGTCCTTTCCGAGGGCGGGCTGGAAATCCACGTCGATGCCGCGGTCCCGGAAGATCTGGACGGCGGTCTCGGAGAGTTTGTCAGAGACGAGTACTTTGGGGGCCATCTGGCGCTCCTTTTTTGTTCGGGGTCCGAAACGAGTTTCGAAGTCGTCCGGATATTAGTGGGGAAATGGGATCCGCTGGTTCAGGCGGCTTGGGACTGCGCGGCAATCTCCGCGTTGAAGGCCCAGTCGATCCACGGCATCAAAGCTGCGACATCTGTCGTTTCGACCGTGGCACCGCACCAAATCCGCAAACCGGGAGGCGCATCGCGATAGGCGCCAATATCGAAAGCGACACCCTCGGTCTCAAGCCGCTTGGCCACAGCCTTGGCAAAGGCCGCGCCGTCCTGAATGCGCGCATCGGTGAATTTCAGGCAGACCGAGG
>JABDPP010000139.1 GCA_013042765.1 Litoreibacter sp. | reverse complement strand
AAATGGGTGCGCGATATCCTGAACCCACCGCCACCTGATCCGAATCCTCCGAAACGCAAACCGCGCCGCGAGCTTGTGCTCGCCGATTTGCCGTCTTCCTGCACCGGAGTTCTGAAATCAAACTGAGATTTCTCGTTCCCGCCCTGATGATCTGGGCCGGCTGCCTGCAGGCCCAGTCTCTCGAGTTAGTCCGGAGCTTTGAGTGGTTGGAGCCCTTCGAGGGGTTTGGCGGGTTTTCTTCTCTGGAAGTCAGCAAGGATGGCAGTCAGTTTTATACCACGACTGACAAAGGGCTGATCGTTCAGGGGGTCTTTATTCGCGAGAACAACAGCCTCGTGGCGATTGAGAATTTGCGTGTCGAGCGCCTCAGACGACGCGATGGGCAACCTCTGAGAAGTTACAACACCGATGCGGAAGGGTTAGCCGTCGCCCAAAGTGGCGAGATTTTCATTTCCTTCGAAGGTACGCATCAAGTTCTCAGATATCGCGATCTCTCCGCCGCGCCTGAGAAATACCTGCCGATGCCCAAAGAGTTTAAACGGTTCCAGCTCAACTCGTCTCTGGAAGCCCTTGCGATCGATAAGTCCGGAGCTCTCTACACCATGCCGGAACGCTCCGGTGATCTGAACCGAGCCTTTCCCATCTACCGTTACAGTCGCCGCCAGTGGGAACATACGCATGACCTGTCGCGATCTGATGGCTACCTGCCGGTTGGTGCCGATTTCGGGCCAGATGGGCGGCTCTACATTCTGGAACGTAATTTTCACGGCCTATCGGGCTTCTCAACGCGGGTGCGTAGCTTCGAAGTTGGCTCGGACCAACTCGAGGATGAGCGGATCCTCCTCAGGACAACACCGGGGACCCACGATAACCTTGAGGGGATCGCGGTGTGGCAGACCGCATCTGGAAATATCCGGGTCACCATGATCTCGGACGACAACTTCAGGATCTTCCAGAAAACGGAGTTTGTCGAATACCGGTTGGTCCCTTAGGACCACCACCCGTCTATTTCGGCCACGGCCTCTTCTGCGGTTTCCACGAACTTGAAAAGGTCGAGGTCCAGCGGCGAGATAGTGCCGGCCTCTACAAGAGCTTCCCAATTGACGATCTTTCGCCAGTACTCCTCGCCGAACAGCAGGAAGGGGACGGCATCCATACGCCCGGTCTGGATCAGTGTCAGAGACTCGAATGTCTCGTCCAGGGTCCCGAACCCGCCAGGGAAAACGACAACGGCCTTTGCCCGCATCAGGAAATGCATCTTGCGAATGGCGAAATAGTGGAAGTTGAAGCAGAGATCCGGTGTCACATAGGTGTTCGGAGCCTGCTCATGCGGCAGTACGATATTGAGGCCAATGGAGGCGCCGCCGGCCTCAGCCGCGCCGCGGCTGCCGGCTTCCATGACACCGGGTCCGCCGCCGGTAATGATGACATCTTCCGTGCCATTGCTCTGGACAGAACGCTCAGTCATCAAGCGCGCGAATTTGCGCGCCTCGGTGTAATATTCCGAGAGTTTCCCCAGTGCGGCATCAGGTTCGGCGGCTTTCCGGTCAGGATCGCTGATCCGGGCGCTTCCGAACATCACGATCGTTGAGACAATCCCGGCTTCATCCATCATCATCTGTGGCTTCAGAAGCTCCAGTTGCAATCTGACCGGGCGAAGCTCGTCGCGGCACAGGAACTCGGAATCCGCGAATGCCAGCCGATAGGCGCTTGATCGGGTTTGCGGTGTATCGGGGACTTCGCGCGCTCTTTCGATATCCTGCCGGCTTTCGCGAAACGGATGGCGTCGTTTGTCGTCTTTCATCTGGTACCTCGTGATTGCGCCTGTGCTGTGTCCGGTCTATAGGCGTGCAGAATTATCTGACCACACATGACCGAAGGAACACAGCCCAATGTCGAATGCGCAGCTCGAGACCGCGATTGAAGCCGCTTGGGACAACCGCGATGCCATCACTCCGGCAAGCACCGGGGAATCACGTGATGCGATCGAAGCGACACTGAACGCACTCGACAGCGGCTCCTTGCGCGTTGCCGAGAAACAGGCGGATGGCTCCTGGCATGTGAACCAGTGGGCGAAGAAAGCGGTGCTTCTCGGGTTCCGCCTCAAGGATATGGAACAGCAGGATGGAGGCCCGCAAGGCAGCAGCTGGTGGGACAAGGTCGATAGCAAGTTCAAGGGCTGGGGTGATGCGGAATGGAAAGACGCAGGGTTCCGTGCGGTGCCTAACTGCATTGTCCGAAAGTCCGCGCATATCGCGCCGGGGGTCGTCCTGATGCCGTCTTTCGTGAACCTCGGCGCTTATGTTGACGAGGGCACCATGG
>JABDPP010000189.1 GCA_013042765.1 Litoreibacter sp. | reverse complement strand
ATATAAGGCTCTGCCATGGCGAGGCGTTTAACCACGTCCATGATCGCCTGTGTTTCCGCCCTGTCAGAGCGGAGGAACTTCAGCCGTGCGGGGGTGGCGTAGAAGAGGTCGCGCAGCTCGACCACCGTGCCGGAATTGAGCGCCGCCGGTTTGACAGGACCGATGCGCCCACCCTCCACCGTGATGGCCGCTGCCGGCGCGCCTGCGATACGCGAGGTGATCGTCATCCGCCCGACCGCACCCATCGACGGCAACGCTTCGCCGCGGAAGCCGAAAGTGTGAATGTTGAGCAGGTCGGAGCCATCGATCTTGGAGGTGGCATGCCGGGCCAAGGCCAGTTCCAGCAGGTCGGACGGGATACCGTGGCCGTCATCGGTGACACGGATCAGGGTCTTGCCGCCATCCTTCAGGCAGAGCTCGATCCGGGTGGCGCCGGCGTCGATCGCGTTCTCGATCAGCTCCTTGACGGCGGAGGCGGGCCGCTCAACCACTTCACCGGCTGCGATCCGGTTGACCGCAACCTCGTCAAGTTGCCGAATTTCCGGCAATTCAGGGCTTATATTGGGGTCGGGAGCGTTCATACCCCTATCAGTAGCATGGCCGAACGCGATTCGGCCATGTGATTCAGTTCGAGGCCGGAAGGCCCTCCGGATTTCCGACGATCACGAAATGCAGTTCCTCGGGCTGCAACACCCGGGCCGCGACACGGCGCACATCGTCGAGGCTGACGGCCTCGACCTTGGCGTTTCTGGTATCGATATAAGAGGTCGGAAGCCCGTCCATCTGCATCCCCACCAGGATCCCCGCGATGGTGGCATTGCCGTCGAATCGCAGCGGGTAGGCACCGGTCAGGTAGGTCTTGGCATCGTCAAGTTCCTCCTGCGTAATACCCTCGCTTGCCAGCCGGTCCCATTCCGCACGGATGACCGCGATCGCCTCGGCAATGCGCCCATTGGCCGAAGCGACCTGCCCCATGACCAGCTCCGCCTTGTCCATCGGTGCGAGGTAAGAATAAACGCCGTAGGTGAGGCCGCGCTTCTCACGCACCTCTTCCATCAGGCGGGAACCGAAGCCGCCCGCCCCCAGCACCTGATTCATCACGTAGGCCGCGAAGAAATCGGGGTCGTCGCGGGTGATGCCCGCATGACCGAAAATCGCAACGGATTGCGGCGTCTCGAAGGGCACGACGGTCTCGCCCCCCTCCAGCAGATATTCCGCCCGCTCCGGCAGCGGCGCGCCGGTCGCAGGCAGATCGCCCAGCAACGTGTCGAGCAGCTCGCCCAGTTCCGCAGCGGTGATGTCGCCGACGGCGCCGACATAGATCCGGTCGAGCGCCATGATATCGGTGTACGCAGTCACGACATCGTCGCGGGTCAGCGCCGTCACGCTTTCCATGGTGCCGTCGAGCTTGGAGCCATAGGGGTGTTCGCCAAAGGCCTGATCAAAGAATGTCGTTGCCGCGATCGCGTTCGGATCGGTCTTGTCGGAGGCCAGACTGGACAGGATCTGCGCGCGCACGCGATCCACCGCAACCTGATCGAAGCGCGGCTTATTGAGCGCAAGACGCAGCAGATCGACCGCCTCGTCGCGGTTCTCGCTCAGAAAGCGTGCAGAGATCGAAAGGCTGTCGCGGGAGATGCTGAAACCGTAGCGGGCGGCGAGCGATTCCGTACGAGCGGCAAATTCACTGGAACTCAGATCCCCAGCGCCTTCTTCCAGCAGCCCGGTCATCAGGTTCAGCGCACCGCGCTTGCCCGGACGATCGAGCGTCGCCCCGCCGATAAAGCGGATCTCAAGCGCGGTGAAAGGGATCGAGGGTTCCTCCACGAGCCACGCATTGATCCCGCCCGGCGAGGTCACTTCCTGAATGTCTACGGCGCGGGCCGGAAGGGTGAAGACAACTGCCAGTGCCGCGGCAAGAATGAGACGGATCATTGGGTCACCTCGGAGGCGGGTTTGCGGAACCAGCCGGTCACGGCGGTTTTGCGGTTGAGCACCTGCTTGGCAGCCGCGATGATGTCTTCTTCGGTCACGGCCTCGAGGATGTCGGGCCAGGCCTTCACATCCTCCACTCTCAGACCTGAGGCAAGGGCTGCCCCATAGCGGCGCGCCAGACCGCCAACATTGTCCTCGGAATAGATCTGGCCAGCGCGGATCTGCCCCTTCACGCGTGCCAGTTGATCGGCATCCACCCCATCCTCGATGAAGCCCGCGATCACCGCATCCATGTCGTCCTCGATCTCCTGCAGCGAGACGCCCGGCGCAGGCACGGCGAAGACACCGAAAGTGGTGTCGTCATAGGACAGCCCCGAATAGCTGGCGGCGGTATAGATCGCGCGGCCGGAGCCAAATTCGAGCTGCGTGCCCAATACCGAGGTGGCCGAGTTACCGCCCAGAAGCTCCGCCAGAATGGTCAGCGCGGCAGCAGTTTCCTGATCGCCCGGGTCACGCTCCGGCGCGAGATAGGAGCGCGCCACAAAGGGCTGCGCGGCCTTTGCGTCTTCGTAGATCACACGGCGCTCCGACAATTGCGGCGGCTCCTGCGGGCGCACGCGCTCCGGCAGGTTCTCGGTCGGCCGCAGCGGGCCGTAATGCTTTTCCGCAAGCGCCTTCACCTCATCGGGATCGACGTCACCGGCCACCACGAGGATCGCGGCATTGGGCGCATAAAAGGTATCGTAGAAATCGAACACGGCAGCGCGGTCCAGGGCTTCGGCCTCATGGCGCCAGCCAATCACCGGAATGCCGTAGGGGTGATTGAGGAATTGCGCGGCGCGGCGCTGTTCCCCGAAAAGCGCCCGCGGCTCGCTGTCAACACGCTGGTTGCGCTCCTCCAGGATCACATCGCGCTCGGTCTCGATGTCCTCGTCGGTCAGGCGGATGTTGCGCATCCGGTCCGCTTCCATCTGAATCATCAGCTCGAGCCGGTCCGCCGCCACGCGCTGGAAATACCCGGTGTAATCATAGGAGGTGAAAGCATTGTCGGAACCGCCATTGGCCTCCACCACTGCCGAGAACTCACCCGCGGCCATCTTGTCTGTCGCCTTGAACAGCAGATGTTCAAGGAAATGCGCCACCCCGGAGACGCCGGGCTTCTCATCGGCGGCCCCGGCCTTGTACCACAGCATATGAACCACGACCGGCGCGCGGTGGTCTTCCAGCACCACGGCTTCGAGCCCATTGTCGAGTGTGAAGGTCGTGATCTTGCCTACCGCGAAGGCGGGCAATGCCCCCATAAGCGTCATCAGGGCGGCAACAGCGATACGGCGCATGGGATTCCTTTCCTCTCCGGCGTTCAGACATTAATTGGCACAGAAGCAGGGAGTTTCAACAGGCCCAACGGAGTTGTGAACCGTGCGCCTAGTTGGCTTCTTCCTCAGGCGGCGCGGAGACCGTCCTGATGCCCAGCCTGCGGAGACGTTCAAGTTCGCGGAACTGGTCCAGCGACTGGTCCCGGTAGGCCTTGAAATAGACGTTTACGTTGAACCAGCGCTCCAGAAGCCGACCGTCATTGTCACGCCGGTATTGCAGATCCTCGGACGCCAGATCGCTGCGGATCGAAGGCGAGACGCCATAACGCGTCGCGTAGGCCACGAGGCCCGGTTCCCCGGCGCGCGAATTGGGGTTTCCGCCCAGCGCGCGGGTTGCATCGGCCATCGGCGTGACGTCGGTGATGTTGCTGCCACCCGGTGTCGGCTCCGGCAGGGCAGCATAATCCTCCGGCAGGGTCAGCGGTTTGCCCGGCAAGATGGCAAACTCATCAGGCCCCGTGATGTTGGATTTGACATTCAGAAGGCGAGGCTCGGTCTCCTTGTTCCAACCACATCCGGAC
>JABDPP010000128.1 GCA_013042765.1 Litoreibacter sp. | reverse complement strand
CGGCTACTCCCTTGCGGAACCCAACGCTCTGGTCCTTTGGGAAGCGCAGTTCGGCGATTTCGCCAATGGCGCCCAGATTATGTTCGATCAGTTCATCAGCTCAGGCGAAAGCAAATGGTTGAGGATGTCGGGCCTCGTGATGCTGTTGCCGCATGGCTTTGAGGGCCAGGGTCCAGAGCACTCCTCGGCAAGACTTGAGCGTTTCCTGCAAATGTGTGGCGGGGACAACTGGATCGTTGCCAACTGCACGACTCCAGCGAACTATTTTCACATCCTGCGGCGCCAGCTGCACCGCTCTTTCCGCAAGCCTCTGGTCTTGATGACCCCGAAATCCCTGCTGCGCCATAAAATGGCGATCAGCAAGGCCGAGGACATAACCACCGGCTCCAGCTTCCACCGGGTCCTCTGGGATGACGCCCAGCACGGCAATTCCGACACCAAGCTGGTGGCCGACAACAAGATCAAGCGCGTCGTGATGTGCTCGGGCAAGGTCTATTACGATCTTCTCGAAGAGCGTGACGCCCGAGGGATCGACGACGTCTACCTGCTCCGGTTCGAGCAATACTACCCGTTCCCGGCCCTCTCGGCCGTCAAGGAACTTGAGCGCTTCCCCGACGCCGAAATGGTCTGGTGTCAGGAAGAACCCAAGAACCAGGGCGCGTGGACTTTCATCGAGCCAAATATCGAATGGGTCCTCGGCAGGATCGGGGCGAAGAACACAAGACCGACCTACGCCGGGCGGCCAGCATCGGCATCCCCTGCCACAGGTCTGGCCAGTATGCACAAAGCACAACAAGAAGCGCTCGTGAATGATGCGCTGACATTGGAAGGGAAGTAATTCATGTCAGAAGTTCGGGTCCCGACCCTTGGTGAAAGCGTCAGCGAAGCCACCGTCGCCACGTGGTTCAAGCAGCCCGGCGACACTGTCGCCGTTGATGACATGCTGTGCGAACTGGAAACTGATAAGGTAACGGTTGAAGTGCCGTCTCCGGTCGCAGGAACGCTATCGGAAATCGTCGCCGCCGAAGGCGATACCGTGGCTGTCGATGCCCTGCTGGCGAAGATAAGCGAAGGGGCAGGCGCCACCGCCCCCAAAGAGGCAAAGCCCGCCCCTGAAAAGCCCGCGCCCCAACCTGAGCCCGCCGCGGTCCTTCAGTCCGCCCCGGAAGCGTCGGCAGCCCCCAGCCAGCCGGATAACGGCCCGATGGCCCCCGCAGGCGACGCTCCCGTGGATGTCATGGTTCCAGCGCTGGGTGAAAGCGTAGCAGAAGCCACCGTCTCGACCTGGTTCAAACAACCCGGTGAGGCCGTGAGCGCGGATGAAATGCTCTGCGAGCTGGAAACCGACAAGGTCTCCGTCGAGGTGCCGGCGCCAATCTCCGGTGTCTTACAGGAAATCCTTGCCGTGGAAGGCGATACTGTCGCCGCTGGCGGACGGCTGGCTGTCATGACTGCAGCTGGGGGTGCCGCGATGGCCGCTCCAGCTACTCCCGCTGCCGATGCCCCGGCTCCTGCTCCGGCCCCAGCGCGCGCTGATGTCGAGAACGCACCGTCAGCCAACAAGATGATGGCTGAGCACGGCCTTTCCGGAGATCAGGTTCAGGGCTCTGGCCGCGACGGACGCGTCATGAAGGAAGACGTGCAAAAAGCACTGGCCGCCACGACTGCGGCCCCGGCACCAATGGCACAGGCGCCGCGCGCGCCAGTACCCGCCGATGACGCCGCGCGTGAGGAGCGGGTCAAGATGACCCGTCTGCGCCAGACCATCGCGCGCCGCCTGAAAGACAGCCAGAACACCGCCGCGATGCTGACCACCTATAACGAGGTCGACATGACCGAGGTGATGGCAATTCGCAATGAATACAAAGACTTGTTCCTCAAGAAACACGGCGTAAAGCTTGGCTTCATGTCCTTCTTCGCAAAGGCCTGCTGCCATGCACTCAAGGAGGTTCCGGAGGTCAACGCGGAGATCGACGGCACAGATATCGTCTATAAGAACTACGTCCACATGGGCATCGCCGCAGGCACACCCACGGGTCTCGTCGTGCCGGTGATCCGCGACGCGGACAGCATGTCCTTCGCCGAGATCGAAAAGGCAATTGCCGCGAAAGGCGCCCGCGCCCGGGACGGCAAGCTCTCCATGGCAGAAATGCAGGGCGGCTCCTTCACGATCTCGAACGGGGGTGTCTATGGCTCACTGATGAGCTCGCCCATTTTGAACCCGCCGCAGTCGGGTATCCTTGGCATGCACAAGATCCAGAACCGCCCGATGGTCGTGGACGGTGAGATCAAGATCCGCCCGATGATGTATCTGGCGCTGAGCTACGATCACCGCATCGTCGATGGCAAAGGGGCCGTGACATTCCTGGTTCGGGTTAAGGAGGCTCTCGAAGACCCACGCCGCCTGCTGATGGATCTCTGAGACACAACGATGTTTCTGAGACTCAAGAAAAAGGCTTCCGGGGAGTTCATCCTGTTCAACATGGACCATGTGATCCGGGTCGAAGCAGGAGATACCGGGAAGAAAGGCAAGCAGTGGTGCCGGCTGATGCACCTGCCGGGGCAGACGGCCGAGGATGGCTCGGTCTCCCTGTCCTATACGGATATCGAGAAGCCATTCGAGGAGATGGCAATGCTGCTTTCGGGAAAATGGATCAAGGATCCGCTATGATCTGCATGACCGATCACGCCAATGTAACCTTCGGATCTGGGCCTGTCACATGCCCGTCCGGTTCTTGTGCCACCGCGACCATTCTGGCCGCGCCCCTGTTCTAGCCGTCATGCGCCCCAGGGTGCATGGTTCGTACACGGTTCACGTTTTGCCATTTGCCTGAGGAGGCTCCATGTCCAGCTATGACGTCATCATCATCGGTTCCGGCCCCGGCGGCTACGTCTGTGCCATCCGCTGCGCGCAACTCGGCCTGAAAACCGCCTGTGTCGAGGGGCGCGAGACCCTCGGTGGCACCTGCCTGAACGTGGGGTGTATCCCCTCCAAGGCGCTGCTGCATGCCTCTCATCAGCTCCACGAGGCCGAACATAACTTCGCGAAAATGGGCCTGAAGGGGAAAACGCCTTCGGTCGATTGGAAACAGATGCTCGCCTACAAGGACGAGGTGATCGGCCAGAACACCCAGGGCATCGAGTTTCTGTTCAAAAAGAACAAGGTCGACTGGATCAAGGGCTGGGCCAGCATTCCGGAACCGGGCAAGGTAAAGGTGGGTGATACGGTTCACGAGGCAAAGAACATCGTGATCGCCTCGGGCTCAGAAGTGGCCACCCTGCCCGGCGTGGAGATCGACGAGAAAACGGTCGTCAGCTCGACCGGCGCGCTGGAACTGCCCAAGATTCCCAAGAAGCTGGTTGTCGTCGGCGCTGGCGTGATCGGATTGGAACTTGGTTCGGTCTATGCCCGTCTTGGCTCGACGGTGAAGGTTATCGAATTTCTCGACACGATCACGCCCGGAATGGATGCTGAAATTCAACGTCAGTTCCAGAAAATTCTTTCCAAACAGGGGCTTGAATTCCAGCTTGGTGCCGCCGTTCAGGGCGTCGATGTCAAGGGCGGCAAGGCGAAGCTGCACTACAAGCTTCGCAAAGACGACAGCGATCACGTCGAAGATGCCGACGTGGTTCTGGTCGCAACAGGCCGCAAACCCTACACCGATGGCCTGGGGCTCGAGGGCCTGGGCGTCGCGATGTCACAGCGCGGCCAAATCGAAACCGACACCCATTGGGCCACCAATCTGCCAGGGATTTACGCCATCGGTGACGCCATCGACGGCCCCATGCTCGCCCACAAGGCCGAAGACGAGGGCATGGCCGTGGCCGAGACCCTGGCGGGCCAGAAGGGCCATGTGAATTACAGCGTTATCCCCGGCGTGATCTACACCCATCCCGAGGTGGCCAATGTCGGCCAGACCGAGGAAGAGCTGAAAGCCGCGGGGCGTGCCTACAAGGCCGGTAAGTTCAGCTTCATGGGCAACGGGCGCGCCAAGGCGAATTTCGCCGCCGACGGCTTCGTAAAGATCCTTGCCGACGCCGAGACAGACCGGATCCTCGGCGCGCATATCATCGGCCCGATGGCCGGTGACCTGATCCACGAGGTCTGTGTTGCCATGGAATTCGGAGCCGCGGCAGAGGATCTGGCGCGCACCTGTCACGCACATCCGACCTATTCCGAGG
>JABDPP010000187.1 GCA_013042765.1 Litoreibacter sp. | reverse complement strand
ACGCCAGACCGTGGCGGCCTGTCCGGATCTCGGGATCAAGTATCTCACGATTTTTGCGTTCTCGACGGAAAACTGGAAACGGACCCAGTCAGAAGTGGCGGGTCTGATGGCGCTGTTTCGCCGCTATATCCAGCGCGAGGCCAATTACCTGCACAAGATGGGCACGCGGGTGCGCTTCATCGGCGACAGGATCAAGCTTGATCGCAAGCTTCAGAGCCTGATGGAATATCTGGAGAACCTCACAGCCGAAAATGACAAGACACATCTGACGATCGCGCTGAACTACGGATCCCGGGACGAGGTGACCCGTGCCACGCAGAGGCTGGCGGTGGAGGTGGCCGAAGGGCGCCTTACGCCCGATGAGGTCGATAGTGAAACATTGGCCAGTTTCCTGGATACCTACGTGCTGCCGGATCCGGATCTTGTGATCCGGACCAGCGGCGAGGCGCGGATCTCGAATTTCCTTCTGTGGCAGTCCGCTTATGCGGAGTATGAATTCATCGATACCCAGTGGCCGGATTTCAGCCCCGAGATATTCGAGGCCGTGGTCAAGCGCTACGGTAAACGCGAGCGGCGTTTCGGGGCCGTCAGCGCCTAGAGACCTTGTGTTGTGAGCCTTCCGGACGATAAATTTGCCGACCTGCGTGTGCGCCTGATCTCAGGCGCGGTGATCGCTGTTGTCGGGCTGGGGGCTGTTTGGTTCGGCGGTGCGTTTTTCCTATCATTTCTGGCCATTGTGAGCGGAATTCTCGTTTGGGAACTGGTCCGCATGCTTGGCGCCGCACAGAACCACGCGCTTATCCTGGGCGCTGGGGCCGCGATCGGCTTCGTCGTGGCGCGGCTTCTGCCCACCGGGCTTGGCCTGCCATTCCTTCTTCTGCCTGCAATCGCAGGTCTGGCGCTTCTGGGGCGTCAGCGCACGCTCTACCTCGTGTTCTGCGCGATGATCGTGATCGCGACCTATGGTTTGTCGATCCTGCGGGATGATTTCGGGTTCAAATGGATGTTGTGGCTCGCCCTGGTCGTCATCGCGACGGATGTCTGTGGATATTTTGCCGGGCGCCTTATTGGCGGGCGAAAAATCTGGCCGCAGGTCAGTCCTAAGAAAACATGGTCCGGAACCGCGGGCGGATGGATCGCAGCCGGTCTGGTCGGGCTGGTTTATATGGGCGTGGACGGCGTGGGTGTCGAGGTCATCGGCATCTCGATCGCGCTTTCCATGGCCTCGCAGATGGGCGACATCGCAGAGAGCGCGCTAAAGCGGAAAATGGGTGTGAAGGACAGTTCGACCCTGATCCCCGGCCACGGAGGCGTGTTTGATCGGTTTGACGGGGTTCTGGGTGCCTCGGTCTTCCTGTTGCTGGTCGAGCAGCTTGTCGATTTTCCACCCCTTCTGAACGTGCTAGGCTGAGAGCATGCGCAAGGTCACGATTTTCGGCTCAACGGGATCGATTGGGGAGAACACCGTCGACCTGATTGCGCGTGATCCCGAGCGCTACGATGTGGTGGCCCTGACAGGAGGGCGCAACATAGCCCGTCTGGCGGAACAGGCGCTCAGCCTCAAGGCCGATCTGGCAGTGACCGCCCATGCGGACTGTTACGCAGACCTCAAGGCGGCACTTGCCGGCAGTGATGTTGAGGTCGCGGCTGGTCCGGAAGCCCTGATTGAGGCGGCTGACCGCAGGGCCGACTGGTTCATGTCAGCCATCGTCGGTGCCGCCGGGTTGGCTCCGGGATTACGCGCCTTACGTCATGGCACGACACTTGCTCTGGCCAACAAGGAAAGCCTTGTAACCGCCGGCCCGTATCTTTTGTCCGAAGCGCATGCGCACGGCGCGACGATCCTTCCGGTCGACAGCGAACATTCTGCCATCTTTCAGGCGCTCGTAGGCGAAGACATTTCCGCGGTCGAGCGGATCATCATAACCGCCTCGGGTGGTGCGTTCCGGGACTGGCCGCTGGAGGCACTGAAGGACGCGACCCTCGCGGAAGCCTCGTCGCACCCGAATTGGGACATGGGCCAGCGGATCACGATCGATTCAGCGTCTCTTTTCAACAAGGCGATGGAACTTATTGAAACAAAAGAGTTTTTCGGAATTGAGCCTGACAAGATCGAGGCCGTTGTGCATCCCGAGAGCCTCATCCATGCCTTGGTTGGTTTCACGGATGGTGCGCTGATGGCCCATCTCGGCCCGCCCGACATGCGTCACGCAATCGGATATGCGCTGCACTGGCCTGACAGGGGATACGTGCCGGTGGACCGTCTCGACCTGGCGCAGATCGGCAGCCTGAATTTCAGCAAAGCCTGCGACACGCGTTATCCTGCGCTGCGTCTGGCACGCGCGGTGATGCAAACAGGCGGTCTGAGCGGGGCCGTTTTCAACGCGGCCAA
>JABDPP010000119.1 GCA_013042765.1 Litoreibacter sp. | reverse complement strand
GCATTACGTTCGCCGCCGCATGATGAACCTAACCCCCGATTTGAAACGTCCCGAGGACCCCAACCCGACCTTGGAGGCCAAACCGACCTTGAAACTCACACCGGATTTGGAAGCCAACCCAGCCTTGGAGGAATGGCGGGCCGAGCAGGACAGATGAGCCCATCCCCAATATCTTTCGCAGGTGACGGAGGGTTTTTCTTTCCACCTCCGCACGGCTTGCTATCGTTGCATCAACCCAAATCGCGAGAGCCTGTTCGATGCAATATGAAACCATCAATCTGACCATTCGCAACGACGTCGCCGTGCTGGAACTGGCCCGGCCCGACGTCATGAACGCACTGAACACCCAGTCGCGGGCCGAGATCCTGCATGCGGTTCGCGCCGCCCAGCAAGAGGCGCGGGTTCTGGTGCTCACTGGTCAGGGGCGGGCGTTCTGCTCGGGGCAGGACCTGGGCGACCGGGCCTCGGTGGCCTCGGTCAATCTCGAGCGGACGCTGCGCGATGAATACGTCCCGATGCTGATGGCAATTTACAACTGCGAGATTCCGACAATCAGCGCCGTCAATGGCCCGGCGGCGGGGGCAGGCGCAAACCTGGCCCTTGCCGCCGATGTCGTGATCGCAACCCAGTCGGCGGTGTTCCTGCAGGCCTTCACCCGGATTGGTTTGATTCCCGATGCCGGCGGCACCTATTTCCTGCCGCGCCAGATCGGTATGGCCAAGGCGATGGGTACCTCTCTGTTTGCCGAGCCGGTCACCGCCCAGCAAGCCAGTGACTGGGGCATGATCTGGGAAGCCGTGCCCGACGAGGCCTTCGAGCAGCACTGGAAAGACCGCGCCGCGCATCTCGCCAAGGGGCCAACCATGGCCTACCAGCGGGTGAAACAGTCGATCCGGGCCAGTTTCGAGAACGATCTGGAACGCCAGCTGATTCTAGAGGCGCGGCTGCAGGGCGAATGCGGCAACACCCATGATTTTCAGGAAGGGGTTCTGGCCTTCCTCGAAAAACGTGCGGCCAATTACGAAGGTCGCTGAGCCAGATACGTTGACAGCTCACCTGCTGCCATGCGCAACTTGACGGGCCGGGGCACCGGGCCCCGGTTTGAGAAGAGGGCACCATGTTCCAGCGCGCAGCCGCAATCGCGATCAGCTTCGGCCTGATGGCTGTGCCCGCCAAGGCCTGCGAAGTGGCACTGGTTCTGGCCGTGGATATTTCCGGCTCGATCAGCACCGAGGAATACCGCCTCCAAATGGACGGGCTGGCAGAGGCCCTGCGCGATCCGACCGTCTCCGACGCGTTGGTGGAAACCAGGGCGACCCTGTCCCTGATGCAATGGACCGGCTCCTCGCGGCAGACATTCTCCATCCCGTGGACGCAAATTACGACCCGTGCGGATGTGGCGGAACTGGCCGAAAGGGTCGTCGCGGTCAAACGCGCGTGGTTGAATTACTCCACCGCGATCGGGGAAGCGCTTCTGACCGCCGCCTCGCGGTTTGCGGAGGTGCCGGAGTGTGAGCGCAATGTCATCGATGTCTCGGGCGACGGTTATTCCAACGAAGGTGATGAGCCCGGCTACGTTCGCGATTTCCTGGCCAGCAACGGCGTGACGATCAACGGCTTGGCGATCGAGGGCGCGGTCGAAGATCTCACCAGCTATTTCCGCAGCGAGGTGATCGGCGGGCCGGGCGCCTTCGTTCTGACCTCCCGAGGCTACGAGGATTACCCCCGTGCGATCCGGCGCAAATTGCTGACCGAGATAACCAAGCCCTCGTCCTGACAATCCGGCACGAAAAAGCCGCCCATCTTTTCGCGATGGACGGCTCTATGTTCAACTCAAAGCGCGATGTGCTCAGCGCTTCTCGATATCGACGTAGTCGCGCAGGGTCGCACCCATGTAAAGCTGGCGCGGACGGCCGATCTTCATCTTTGGATCGACGATCATTTCCTTCCACTGCGAGATCCAGCCCACCGTGCGGCTGACCGCGAAAATCGGTGTGAACATCGAGGTCGGGAAGCCCATCGCCTCAAGGATGATGCCGGAATAGAAATCGACATTCGGGAACAGCTTCTTCTCGGTGAAGTAGGGATCTGCCAGCGCTGCGGCTTCCAGTTCCTTTGCCACCTGCAGGACCGGGTTGTTCTCGATGCCCAGAAGATCCAGCACCTCGTCGGCGGATTGCTTCATGACCTTCGCGCGCGGGTCGAAGTTCTTGTAGACCCGGTGACCGAAGCCCATCAGGCGGAACGGATCGTCCTTGTCCTTGGCGCGGGCGATATATTCGGGAATGCGGTCCGGTGTGCCGATCTCCTGCAGCATTTCAAGGCAGGCCTGGTTGGCGCCGCCGTGGGCAGGGCCCCAAAGGCAGGCAATACCAGCCGCGATACAGGCAAACGGGTTCGCGCCCGACGACGACGCAAGACGCACGGTCGAGGTCGAGGCGTTCTGCTCGTGATCGGCATGGAGCGTGAAGATCCGGTCCATCGCACGCGACAGGATTGGGTTGACCTGGTAGTCCTCCGCCGGGACGGCAAAACACATGCGCAGGAAGTTGGCCGCGTAATCAAGGTCGTTGCGGGGATACACGAAGGGCTGGCCGATCGTGTATTTGTAGGCCATCGCCGCGATGGTCGGCATCTTGGCGATCAGGCGGATCGACGCAACTTCACGCTGCCACGGGTCGGAGATATCCGTGCTGTCGTGGTAGAAGGCGGACATAGCACCCACGACACCCGTCATAACAGCCATCGGGTGCGCATCGCGGCGGAAACCGCGGAAGAAATTCATCATCTGCTCATGGAGCATCGTGTGGTTGGTCACACGGGATTCGAAATCCTCCAGCTGTGCTGCCGATGGCAGTTCGCCGTAGAGCAACAGGTAGCAAACCTCGAGGTAATGGCTATCGGACGCCAGCTGATCGATCGGGTAACCCCGATGCAGCAGTTCGCCCTTGTCGCCGTCGATAAAGGTGATGGTGCTGTCACACGACGCGGTCGAGGTGAAACCCGGGTCATAGGTAAAAACATTGCCCTGCGCGTACAGCTTGGTGATGTCGATGACATCCGGCCCGGCTGATGGCGAGTACATCGGCAATTCCAGATTTGTGTCCCCGATGGTCAGTGTTGCAGTCTTATCAGCCATTATGCTCCCTTTCGTGGATCAGAGGCTGCGCGGTCGCAGTCCCCGGTTAATTCGCGCCGGGGCTAAACCCGGGCTCAAGTCGAGACTTTATCGTGGTCGGCGCTATTGCGCTCAGCCCAAGTCGTTCAATCGGGCGAGTGTCTCGTCGCGCCCAATAACCATCATCATATCGAATACGCTGGGTGAGACGGCGCGGCCTGAAAGTGCGGCCCGCAGTGGGCCTGCGAGCTTGCCGAATTTCAGCTCTCGCGCTTCTGCAAATTCCATGACGGCCCGCTCAAGCGGTTCGCGCTCCCAGCTAGCATTTTGCAGCTGCGGCGTCAATTCCTTCAGTATACCACGGGATACCGAATCCAGCGCCTTTTCGGCCTTCTCATCCAGCGAGAATGGCCTTTTTCCTAAGATAAACTGTGCTTTCTCGAGAAGATCGCCCAGCGTGCGCGCACGATCCTTGAGGCAAAAAAGTGCTCTTTCCAAACCGCTTTTCTGCGCCGCAGAAAGCGCGGGCTGCCCGGTTGCAGCCAAGTAGGCGCCGATATCGGCCATAAGCGCGGCCTCTTCGGCCATGGCGATCTGGCGGCCGTTGATATTGTCCATTTTCTTGAAGTCGAGCCGGGCAGGGGCCTTGCCGATCCCGTCCAGATCGAACCAGTCCAGCGCTTGCTCGGTGGAAAAGACCTCGTCATC
>JABDPP010000019.1 GCA_013042765.1 Litoreibacter sp. | reverse complement strand
CGAATACAGCAAGGGTGATCGCAGCGAGGCCTTCAAGCTTTGCGAGGGTTTCCCGGGATGGGCTTCGCAGAAGTGTCAGGCGAACAGTGACGGCGGCAAGGGTGGTTAGTGCAATGGTCACCAAAAGGCTTGCCGCTGACCAGAGTACAGCTCCGACCCCCCCCAATCCCGGCAGCAGCCAGAAGACGGGCAGAACCGTAAATGGGAGCAACGCCGTGCCCACCACCATCAAGCGCATGGCGTGCTCGGGGGCGTAGCCCATCATCATGCACAGGTTTGGGCTTCCAGAAATCGATGGCCCGGCCGCCAGAAGAAGCAAAGACAACAACACCGGAGTTCCAACCCATCCCCCGGCAAGCCCTATTCCCAGAATGATCAACGGCAAGACAAGCTGCAGCCCAAACACCGCCAGCGCCACCCGGGGTAGATCAGCTAACGAACCGAGAATGGCCGTTGGCTCCATCCGCAACACCGTGACGAACAACAAAAGCACGACCATGGGCGGTAGCATTGGCTGCATCGGTCTTGCCAGGTCGGGCAACGCAAGACCCGCCACCAACCCCGCGATCAAGACGTAGGGGCCGTGACGGGCCGCGAGGAGGAGTGGGTTCAAGGCCGGGTCAACCTCCCGGACTCTGACGCAGGTTTTCCGGCAACCACGTTGCCAGTTCCGGGAACCAGATCAGCACGAAGACCATCAGCACCATGATCAGGAACATCGGAACAGCGGCGCGTGCGATGTAGCCCATCTCATGATGGGTCATGCCCTGCATCACGAACAGGTTGAACCCAATGGGTGGGGTAATCTGGGCCATCTCGACGACGACCACGATGAAAATGCCGAACCAGATCAGGTCAATCCCGGCCTGCCGGATCATTGGTTCGACCACGGCCATGGTCAGAACAACCGACGAGATCCCATCCAGGAAACAGCCAAGGATGACGTAAAACACCAGCAGCACCATAAGGAGTTCAAAACGGGTGAGTTCCCACCCGGCTATCAGATCCGCCAATCCACGGGGCAGTCCCGTAAAACCCATCGACAGCGACAGGAAGGATGCACCCGCCAGGATCAGCGCGATCATAGCGCTGGTGCGGGTTGCGCCCATCAGGCTTTCAGTGAAGGTTTTCCATGTCAGGGAGCCTTGGGTGAGCGCCAGAAGCAGGCCGCCGATAACACCGAAAGCCGCGGCCTCGGTAGCCGTGGCGTAGCCAAGATACATCGAGCCGATCACAACGAGGATTAGTGTGATAACGGGGATCAGAAAGCGGGAGTTTTTCACTTTTTCCGAAAAACTCAGCTTGCCCTCGTCGTTCGGATTCCAGTCTTTTCCGACCTTGGAATAGATCGCGACGTACCCCATGAACATCGAAGCCAGCACCAGCCCCGGAAGGATGCCGGCAAAGAAAAGCTTGGTGATCGATTCATTGATGGTGACGCCGTAGACGATCAGCGTCAGCGACGGCGGGATCATTAGTCCCAGTGTGGCAGCGCCGGTGAGCGTACCGATGATCATGCGTTCCGGGTAGTTGCGCTTGCGAAGCTCCGGGATCGACATTTTTCCAACCGTGGTCAAGGTCGCCGCGGAAGAGCCGGACACGGCCGCAAAGACCGTGCAGCCAACGATATTGGTGTGAACAAGCCCTCCGGGCAGAGGGGCCATCCAAGGGGAAAGACCCTTGAACATGTCCTCGGATAATCGCGTTCGGTAAAGGATTTCACCCATCCAGATGAACATCGGCAACGCCGTCAGCGTCCAGGAAGACGACGCTGACCAGATCGTCGTGATCATAACGTCACCTACGGGACGGGTGGTGAACAGTTCCATCCCGACCCATGCGACCCCCATCAGCGCAAGACCGACCCAGACACCGGTCCCCAAGAAGGTAAACAGAACGAAGAGGAACAGGATGATGATCGAAGCGTTTTCCATGATGTATTACTCCCCGTGGCTCTGATCGGCCAGATCGCGGGCGATACGGTGATCGCCACGAAACAGGACGTGGATCAGGTGATCTGTCAGGGCAATGGCGAGGATCACCGCGCCAATCAACATCGCCGATTGCGGAATCCATAAAGCAGTTTTGTCCTGCCCCTGGCTGATATCATTGAACTTCCAGCTCCAGTAAACGAAGCGGTATGCATACCAGCAGAAATACCACATCACTGCTGTTCCGATCGAAAAGCACCAGATTTCAAGGATGCGCCGTACCACTGGAGGCACCGCATTGAGCAGGATCGACACCCGGATATGGCTTCCCCGGTTCAACGCGTTGGCAAAGGCCAGGAAAGAGGCTGCAGCCATGGCGTAACCCGCATAATCCGGCGCGCCTGGGAACACCTCTCCGGTCCAACGGGCAAGCATCTGCACCACGATCAGCAAGAGGATGGCGATGAGACTGAGTGCCGCCAGCACCCCTGCTGCCAAGTAGATGAAATCCAATGCAGACCGAAGCCCTTTCAAGAAAGCCATACCGTCCCCGCTTAGTTTTTATTTGGTGGACAACGGGCGGCAGGTAGTCCAGCCGCCCGCGTTTTGATGCTTACTGCATCGACTTGAAGGCTTCGACGATGGCCTTGCCTTCGTCGCCTGCGGCCTCAAGCCACTCGTTGGTCATGGTGACGCCGATTTCTTTCAACTCACTCACCATCTGATCCGAAGCCGGGCCAACTGTCATGCCGCCATCACGCAGGCCCTGCAAGGTGAAGCCGGTATACTCCTTCGAGCGCCAGTTGCCGGCATATTCGGCCAACTCAGCACAGCCACGAATGACGTTCTTACTGGACTCCGATACTCCCGACCACACGTCGGAATTCACCATCACGTAGTTGCGCGGCAGCCAAGCATCCACTTCGTAGAAGTAATTGAGGCTTTCCCAGACTTTCCGATCGTATCCGGTTGAACCCGACGACACCATCGACTCGGCTACACCAGTGGCAAACGCCTGGCTGATCTCGGCAGCTTCGATGGTTACCGGGAGCATGCCGGTCAGTTCCGCAAGACGCGAGGTCGCGTTGTTGTAGGAGCGGAACTTGATGCCTTTCATGTCGGCCACCGAGCCCACCTCATTCTTGAAATAGAGGCCCTGTGGTGGCCATGGCACGGCATAAAGCAGGGTCAGGTTCTGGTCGGCCAGCACCTTCTCCATGGTCGGCTTGGCCGCTTTCCAAAGCTTGTCGCTGTCATCGAACGAGGTCGCCAGGAACGGCACCGAGTCAAAGCCGAACAGCGCGTTCTCGTTCTGGTGACCGGACAATAGGCGCTCACCGATCGGAGCCTGTCCGGTCTGGATTGCACGCTTGATGTCGGCTCCCTTGAACAGCGAGCCCGACGGGTGGGTGACGATCTCTATGTCGCCGCCAGTGCCGGTGGTCACACATTTGGCGAATTCCGCGCCAGTGGCCGAATGGAAATTCGACGCTGAATACGCCATCGGCATATCCCATTTCTCCGCCACCGCGGGCATCGCGGCAGATGCGGCCAGCACAGTGGCTGCCATAAGTGTGTTGATTTTTTTCATGTTTCTTTCTCCCTGTTGAAAATCGGTTAGCCCGTTTTCTTACGAGCCTGGTTCATGTTTTGAAACGCGATGGGGCATACACCCCGACATCCACGTTCGGTGATCTGCCCGAAATCATTTGCGCCAAAAGACGCCCGGTTTTTGGCCCGCCTGTCAGGCCGATGTGATGATGTCCAAAACCCATGTAGGCGCCATCGATTCCCGGCGCTTCGCCGATGATCGGAATCGAGTCCGTTGGCGCGGGTCTGTGACCCATCCATTCCACTTCTTCCTTCCACGTCACCCCCGGAAACGCGGCCCGGGCGTTTTTGCGCATCAGTTCGAACGGTGCCCGGGACGGCGCGGCGTCGAGACCACCGAATTCAACGATCCCCGCAAGCCTGATCCGCCCATCCATTGGTGTGGCCACGAATTTACCAGACGCCACCATGACGGGGCTGCGGGGCATAGCGGAAGGCTCCAGTAACTCAAGATGATAGCCGCGTTCGCTTTCCAGAGGAACAGAAATGCCCAACCGCTTTGCAAGAGGGCCTGACCAGACCCCGGCAGTGACGATGGCCGTGTCGCAGGGTAAGGTTTCCCCGCCGGCCCGCACTCCCGTGACTTTGCCGTTCTCCCGCGTCACGTCTTCGACCTCGGCACGGATGATTTTCCCGCCTTTTGCTTCGACATGTGCCGCCAAGTCTTTGACGTATTGACCCGGGTCCGTGATGTGACCGTGTTCGGACAGCTTCGCCGCGAAACCAATCTCTTCACTGAAGATAGGGTCGTATTCACGGAAGGCACTGCCCTCCAATTCCTCCCATTGGAACCCGTGCTTGCGGCGAATTCCCCATCCAAACGCGTCGCCTTCGAAATGCGCCCGGTTTTCATATAGAAACAGATAGTCCGACGGCACGATCCATTTCTCGGCCCCGGTCCCCTTGGCGAGGGCTCTGTGCTCATTGAGGCTGTCACCGACAATTGGCACCAACGCCGCGGCAATGCGTTCAACACTCTCTGCGTTGGCATGGCTCAGGTAGCGCCAAAGCCAAGGAACCAGCTTCGGAACATAACCCCATTTCAAGAACAGTGGCTGGTTTCTGTCGAACAGCATTTTTGGCGCTTTCGCCATCAGCCCCGGCACCGTAATCGGGACGATGGAACAGGATGCCAGTACACCGCCGTTCCCATGCGATGTGCCTTCGCCTGGACCTGCTTTGTCTATCAAGACCACATCATGCCCGTCGCGCTGCAAACAAACGGCAGCAGAGACTCCGATGATCCCGGCACCAATAATGGCGATGCTCTTCTTTTCGCTCATGCTGCCACCGCCTGTTCAACCGCGTAGTGGTCGAGTTTGCCAAGGTCGGGCCGTCCGCCCAATCCAGGTGCTTCAGGAACAATCACGTTGCCGTCCTTGACTGGGAATGGGTCTTCAAGAATGTCTTCCCGAAGGAAGTAAGACGCCTGATAGAACTCGCATCCCAAAGTGATCTCCGGCGTTGCCGCAATCATATGTGCGCCAGCCAGATGCGCTAGTCCGGCCTCGAACATGTCGCCGCCATATGCGCTCATCCCATGCGTCGCTGCTATACGGGCGACCATCTGCCCTCGGGAGGGTCCACCGGATTTCATTACCTTCACCGAGACACCGTCGCAAATGCCCTCTCGCGCCGCGCGTTCCATATCTTCGGGACCAAAGACACTTTCATCGGCGAGAAGCGGAACGTCGGTCATTGCGCTCAGTTTCGCCATCATGGCGTAGTGATGCGCCCGAACCGGCTGTTCGATGAAATCGGGGGCAAACTCGGCAACGTCACGCACTTGCGCCGGGGCGTCCTCGATAGAGAGCCCCTGATTGTAATCCACGCGCACTGCAAATTCGGGGTAATCCTGAGCTAGGCGTTCCAGCCGCATCAAATCGAAAGCGTGGTCCTTAAAACCAGTTTTAAGTTTGACGATCCGCACTCCGTCCTCGCGCAGACGCGCCAGCAGGTCGATGTCCTGCGCGA
>JABDPP010000107.1 GCA_013042765.1 Litoreibacter sp. | reverse complement strand
TTCCTGGACCGTTCGTTGTCACCGGCGGAAGTGTGAATGTAACTCTGACCTATGGTGGCGCAACGCTCTCAGGGTCGATGAAGATTAGGTTCCCAAATGGCGGTAGTGGTTTCGAAGCAGCGGTTTTTGAACCGGAAACGGGGGCCACCGCATTTCTCTTGGTCTTTGCAAATGAGAGCGCCTACACGGACACATTTAACGCTGGAGGCAGTGCGAATGGTGGCTCGGTTCGCGATGGATTAAATGCTCTGGTCGACACCACGGCGCCGAGCGTGTCGATCGACAGTGCGCCCGCGACCGTGACCACAACTGCGCCGTTCAATGTGACGGTGGAGTTTTCTGAGGACGTGATCAACTTCATTAGCGCCGACGTCACGGTTGGCAACGGATCGGTCACAGGGTTCACCGCGGTGGACGGCAACACCTACACGGTCCAGATCACGCCGGATGGCGGTGGGGATGTGACGCTGGATGTCGCGGCCGCAGTCGCTGAGGATGCGGCCGGCAATGACAACACCGCCGCGAGCCAGGTGGTGGTCGGCTACACGCTCGATATTGAGGAAGATCTGCGAAAAATCTTGGAAGATGATCTTGCTGCCACCATGACCCAACTCACCCAACGGATGGAAGGCTACGCGTCGAGTGCGTTGCAGCGACTGAAGTCGCAAGATCATATATCCTGTGTGTCGCGCTTGAACGATGTACTTGACCACCAGAAGATCCAGTTCGACCCTGACAAGGCGACCTTAAAGGCTGAAAGCGCCCCAGCTCTAAACGAGCTGATGACGACCCTGGACACCTGCCCGGGTGGTCGGTTCGAGGTTGCCGGGCACACCGACAGCAGCGGCAACGAAAACTATAACCTTTGGCTAAGCGAAGCGCGCGCTAATGCCGTTATCGAGGCGCTGGCCGATCGCGGGGTGGATGCCAAAGCCTTTGTCAGCAAGGGTTACGGTGAGAGCAAGCCGATTGCCAGCAATGCTACTCCAGATGGACGGAAGGATAATCGCCGGGTTGAATTTCACTTGATCGATACACCGGCCCACGATCCAGCATCTTGCGTCAGCGCCAATTCCGCAAAGCGCAGAATGGATCTATCTGCTAACGAAACCGGCCTTTCTTTTGAGCAAACGTCACAGCGCGAGCGATACAGCTGCGCTACAGATAGCTGGCGCATCGTGGAAAGCACGGCCAGCCATTTTGATTCGGAAAACGGAATGTCGCAATCGATGTTCAACCTGTCTGCACGCCGTGAGCGCTTTGTGGATGCAGACAGTGTGAAGGGGTATTTCGTCGGGGTTTACGGCAGCAAGAACGATGTTTCCGGGCTGGCCATCGGCGATATCCGTGGCCTGGGTTTCCACGGTGGCATCTACGGCGCTGACAGGCTCGGCGAAGGTCTCTACCTCGACTATTACCTCGGGGCTGCCGCCGGACGACACGATTTCGACCTCGACTTCGACCGGTCCGGCGACACCGTCAACGCGGATGGCAACTACACCTATCTCGCAGGTTTTGTCGGGGCCGCGCTGTCTGGCAAGACCGAGTTCGACACCTATACGCTGTCGCCCCGGGTCGGCATCGACCTGTCCTACTCGCCCGGCGGTGACGTTGATCTGACCACGTCGCGCAACGCACTGTCACAGCAGTCGGATCTTGAGTTGGGGTCGGTGAATGGCGGCCGCCTGTTCGGCGAGCTGGGCTTCGAGATCCCGACCGAGGACGAGAACGGCACGGTCAGAATCGCGCCGCGGATCTCCTGTTACCAGTCGATCGGAAGTCTGAACGGCGCGTGCAGTATCGGGGGGTCGATCGATCTGGCGTCCCGCAGCGATGCCGGGGATTTCATTTACAACGTGCGGCTTGATGGCGAGGCCGGATCGGATTTCAACGCAGGATCGCTCTCGGTGAGTTACTCCAAGAGCCTCTGGGGCGGATCGCTCAGTGGCGACGTAACCATCTCGAACACTGGTAGTATCGGTTTTGTGCAGCAGCTCAAACTGAACTTCTGAGAGAGTTGCGCAGGTTCCTTTGTGGCATACTGGAGTAACACAGCAATCGTCGGACGGGACGGCCTCAATATTTCTCCGGGGTCATAGATCGCTACTGGTCGAGCGTGTTCTGACCCACCCCGTGCCTATCCGAGGGTTAGTTTCGTTATTTGTTTGTAACGTATTCCTGACCCTCTAGCCGGCAGGCGTAAAAAACGCGATCTTGGCTCGATGCAGTCTTTCAATGAGTACTCTCTCGATGAATGCTCTTCGCACGCGTCAGATACTACTCAAAAATTGGCATAGTTGCCGGCTCAAATGTCAGTGTATTGGACCCAAATATCTAGTAATTTGAGCATATATTGGTCGCAGGCGTCAGTCAGTTTGATCTTCCAGATTTGCATCTGGTGCGTTTTTCTTGACAGACGCAATACCACTATCGCGTGCGGCTTCGCTGCTATAGGTCTCGCTTGTTCCTATCACCTGACCGTTTGAGGCCTTCAGGTTGAACATGGGCTTTCCCGACGATGCAGACTTGCGTTGATACCTCTCATCCAGTGGAGCATTCTTCCCCACTGAATGAATCCCGTTCTTGGCACTTGCTTTTTGTTTATATCCCTCGCTGGCCAGAATGATTTGTCCGTTACCAGCCTTTAGGCGGAACCGGTACTGCCCGGCTTTGTTTTCGTATAGCTCAAACTCCCCTGCCATCTCTGTTCTCCTCAAAAACACTCTGTTCGGCTTTTAGTTTGGGCCAAATGGGTAAGGTATTTTCAATACGCTATGGGCTGGGTTCTGACGGCCTGAACAGCCGCATTGCGGACCGAGCTGGCATATATGGACGCGAAGAGCTCAGGATGCAGTGTTTTGTCTGGGAAGAAGGCCTGCCGGGCCCGGGGACGTCCCTGACCCGGCAGGTTAACGGCTCCCAATCTTAACGAGTCTTGAGCTGTGACCCTTGGATTGGGAAAGACACCAATTACTCGCTACACCCTCAATTAAACTTTCAATCTGGGTCTCAATAAGGCGCGCAAAATTGCAAAAGTGACGATTGTCTGGCGGAAACCTGAACCTAGGCTCGATGGCCGAAATGACTGCTGTTCGAGAATTGAAACAATGCACGGGCGTTGCTCTGAAATTCGGTGCGACAAGGGCTAAAAACCGTTCGATTGTTTACGATTTCGCAACAATGCGCGGATGAATAGAAGGCCTGCGGACGAGCGTCTGCTGCCTTTTTTCGATTGGTTCCAAACGCGAAACACAGAGTTTACGCAAGAGGGTGGCTTGCGGCTAACCTATGGAAACAAGCTCCGATGAACGTGCTGTTTCCTTTTTCGTTGTTCGGCTGCCCTGTTGTCGGTTCGATCTTCAGAGTATATTCATTTCCAGCGTATGTAGTGCGCAGGTCTTGTCGTGTTGACGAGTGTAACAAGTAACCGATCGCAGTTTGTGCTGATCGATCTTAATTGGTGAGTAGACCGATGTATGCTCAAGAAAAGCGAAGCGATTTTCGCATCGAGCGCCTCGATGATTTCAATCGTAAAGGACTGGGGACGAGATCCTCGGATCTGCCGGAACTTCGTTCTCAGTGCGATCTTGAAATCGACGAGTTCAGACCGCTGGATGCGTCCGCGTTGCGCAATGGCGTCCAGGGCCTGCTGAGAACCTTGACGTTTAACGGCGCCGTACCTCTCTTTGTGCCAGTCATGCTTGTCGTTGTGCTCCCGCTTGCTCTGGTGGCCGGCTGAGGCCCGAGGAGCGGGGACTGCAGGGACAGTCCGGGTTTTGGGTCTGCCGCTGGGTCGCCTTTCAACTGGCTGTCATTTTGGCTCTCCGCCCGCGTCTCTCCAGCCATATGAAACACCGAGATAATGGGAGTCCGGCCGCGACCGGTGATGGTCGACCCCTTCCGGTTCCGTTTCGACCGGACTCTCCGTCGCGAGATCGAGCGCCAGTTTGTTGCGCGCGCTATCTCAGGGCCTGAACAAACCCAATTGCCAGCCAAACAAGTCCGATCGGAAGAGCAACTGTCCCGCTGGCATACAAATAGAAAACGATTTTGTTCGCCGCGGGACCTCCCCGGTGAAAACCTTTCATTCCCGTGAGACACCTGACCAACATGGCCAGGATGGAAGTCCACACGAAAAACGTCACGAGCCCGGAAGCCCAGGCAAGATCAGTCGCAGGAAGTTCGGCAAAGCGGATCGACGCAGCGAGTGCCAGAAGCATTATGCCGCGCGACGTGCCGCCTGCATGGAGAAGGTGCCAGTGCTCGGCTGGTGTCCCGAGATGCAAAGACCTTGCCAGGGCAAGGCCCACCAGACTGCTGAATAACAAAACGACCGCGCCATTGAGCGCGAGAAAGGCGGCCAATTCTTCCATAACAATTGCTTTCCGCGTGACGACAGCCACAACCATAGACCAAGCGGAGCGTGGTTTTTTGATCGCCATCAAGGCTGCAGGACTTGCTGCCCGCTCTGAGCCCTTGCCGGGCCCTCGAACTCTCCGGCCAGCCAAAGGCATTCTGCGTGTTGTGCGTTTGTCGAGGCGGACGGCAGGGACATTGCCTGATAGAATCGCAAGCGAGGCTCTGTTTGCACACAGCGCAGATGTGCTGGTTTTTGTCAGGGGGATTTGTGATGGGAAATGCAGTTTCGGTCATTGGATTGGGTGCAATGGGGGCCGCGCTTGCGCGGGCGCAACTGTCCGCGGGGCATCGGACATTTGTCTGGAACCGCAGCAAACCGAAGGTTGAAACCTTGGTGGCCGAGGGAGCGGTTGCCGCGCAAACCGGCGCCGCGGCGGCCAAAGCGGCCGATGTAGTCCTGGTTTGCGTGGATACGAATACCACCGCGGAGGCTGCCTTGGAAGATGTCTGGCGGGACGGCGCACTGGCCGGGCGCGTCGTGGTGCAGCTTGGAACGACGACACCGGCGGAGGCGCGCAGTTTTGCGGCAAAGGTCCGGGCTGCGGGCGGGAAGGCCTTGGATGGCGCCATCATGTGTTATCCTGATCGGGTCGGCCCTGAAAACAGCGCGCCCGTGATGGTGGGCGGGGATGTCGAGGGTTTTGAGGTTGCACGCCCGTTTCTCAAGCAGATCTCCGGCAATCTGATCGATCTGGGAGACAATATCGCCGCTGCCGCTGCGCTGGATCTCGGCCTTCTGGCGACCAGCATTTCGCTTTATGCCGGTGTTGCGCATGCCGCGCGGCTATGTGAGGCCGAGGGTGCGGATATCACTCTGCTGGCCAAGCTTTGCCAACATGGGCCACGCGCGCCTGAGCGTTTCGAGATCATCGCCAAGGACGCGTTCGCATTGAACAGCCTTTATGATGGCGGGTCACTGGCCGTATGGGCGGATGTCGCGGAACATGTAAAAGACCAGGCGCAGAGCGCGGGGATCAACTCCGGCCTGCCCGAGTTCCTGAGCGATTTCTATCGCCGCGCGGTGGATGCGGGACATGGCACGGAAGATGTGGCCGCACTCGTCAAGATCCTGCGCGGCTGAGGGCCATGTTGCGCGTCCGGCTCGTCGATGCCGCCCCAACAGGCGGAAGCTCAGGCTAGGTGATCCGGGATGGTTCCCCTAAGCTGACCCGACAGGGGGGGGGATTAGATATGTCGGATATTTCGGTTCTTGGACTTGGCAATATGGGGTCCGCGCTTGCGGGAGCGCTGCTGGAAAGCGGGCGGTCGGTTACGGTCTGGAACCGCTCTGCGGGGAAGGCGCAACCGCTCGTGGAACGGGGCGCGCATCTCGCGGATTCGGCGCAGGAGGCGATTGCGGCCAGCCCGGCCACCGTGACCTGCCTGAAAAACCATGAGGCCACGACGGAGACGTTGCGACCGCTCGCGGCACAGCTGTCGGGAAAGGCAATTCTCGATTTGTCGACGGGCGGGGCCGAGGAAGCCGAGGATTTGGTGGAGATGCTGAACGGTGCCGGCGCCGGCTGGTTGATTGGCATGATCAACGCCTATCCGGCAGGCGTTGGGAAGGCAGAAACCTCGATCCTTTGCGCGTCTCCCCCGCAGGTCTGGGAGGCGCATTGCGGTGCGATCCGCGCGATGGGCGGCGCCTCAGCGCATGTCGCGACGATGGCCGCCGCGATCCCGGCGCTGTTTGCATCGCTGTTTACGGCGCGTCAGGGGTTCATGTTCGGGCTGATCTATGGCGGCGCTGTGTGCCGGAAGGCGGGTCTCCCGATGGAAGCACTGGTCGCACAGATCCCGGTCACGCTGGGCGTCGCTGAGAAATATGCAGAAACCTTTGCAAATACCGTCCCCGATCAGAGCTATGACAATCCTGGCGCGCCTGTCTCGGTCTACCTCGCGGCCCTGGACGATGTCATGGCTACATTCGAGGCGACGGGCACGGCCGATGAATTTCCGCGCCTGATGCGCGATATCACCAGGCGCGCGGTGGATGCGGGCTTGTCGGAAAAGGAGCTGACCGCACTGGTCGACATGTTGGCGGGCACGGCTGGTCGCTAGGCGGGCATGATTTACGCGTCACGGTGAATTCAGGTGCGTTTGCGTTTTGAAAGCGATGGCCATTTGAGCGCGGCACGGATCCGCTCCTTGCTGGACAGATGCCCCAGCGCGCTGTGATGGATACGCTCGGACGGGTCGGCGCCGACGAGCCGCCGCTGGCGCTGTATGAACAGTTTGCCAAGCCCGCGCCACGTCCCGATCGAGGGGGCATCGGCGTCGCAGGGATAGCGCGAGCGCCAGTCTTGTGGCAGTGGCAGGCCGCATTTCTCCGCCTTGTCGAGGATCCAGACAAGTGAGATATTTGCCAGCGGTCTCGCCGCCTCGCAACCGGTCAGGTGCCCGCCAACATCGCCGTGGGTGCCGCGAAACCAGACCTGTTCGACCTTGCCCGTGTAGTCGGGATGGCTGGTCCACAGAACCGGTTCGAAGACGCGCCTTGTCTCGTTGAGGGCGAGCGCGTGGTAGCCATGCCGTGTCGTTTCGCCCAGATCGTGGTTATGAAAGACGTGCTCGACCGGGGAGAGCCGCCAGATGATCGGGGCGCGAAAACCGAGCGCGCGGACCGTGTCCCAGACGCCGACCATCTCGACCGGGGCCGCCTCGTGGCACATGGCCTTGCGGAAGGATTGCGCGGCGATAGCCTTCGGGTCGCCGCGGTAATGGCGGTAGGCCTGACGGACATTGCGCTCGGTCGCGCAATCGGCGCGCAGCAACCCGATCTGGTCGATCACGCCGGCCAGCGAGCGTACCGCGTAGGCGCCGCGTGAATAGCCAAACAGGAAGATCCTGTCACCGGGGCGATAGCGCGAGGCGATATAGCCGTAGGCGCGGCGGATCTGGCGGTTGATGCCGACACCGGCCAGCACATCGATCGCGCGGCGCCAGCCCTGCCACTGGATGCCGGCCTCGTATTTCAGGGAGATTGCGGAGGAGGGCGCCATTTCGCTTAGCAGCCGGAAGGTGGCGCCGGCATTGGTCTCGAACCCTTCCTCTAGGGTCGACATCGTTCCGTCGAGGATAACGACATGGGTGATCGGGCCGCGGGTGCGGGACGGATGCAGGTTGCGCGGCTCCGGTCCGAAGCCAACCAGTTTCTTCAGGCGATCTGACATTGGCTGGGCATAGGTTCCCAGCCTTTCTATGGTTTTAGGCCACCGCACGGTCCGTCTGAACATCCTCCAATCGTTTCTCCGGTCGTCACGACGGGTGCGGATTGGCGCAGCTCAGGGAATTAACCGATCTTTCTCAATCGCTTAAATGCGGCCTTGGTTCAGACCTTGGTTGGGTCCTTATTCGGCGGCAATCCGCGCGTCGTTTAACCACGACCATACACGAAGTGGGGTAAAAGGCATATCAACATGTTGTAATCCGGTCTCCCAGACCGCGTCGAGACCCGCATTTGCCACGGCCGCCAGCGCGCCGACGGTGCCCGCTTCGCCGCAGCCTTTCATGCCCAAGGGGTTGGCAGTGGAGGGCACGGGTTCGGAATAGAATGCGATCATCGGCAGCCCGTCGGCACGCGGCATGGCGTAATCCATGAAGCTTGCGCTCAGAAGCTGGCCGGTCTCGTCATAGACCACATGTTCAGTGATCGCCTGCCCGATACCCTGCGCCACGCCGCCATGGACCTGACCCTCTGCCAGCATCGGGTTCATGAGGATGCCGAAATCATCAACCACGGTGTATTTCACAACTTCTGTGACGCCGGTCGCCGGGTCGATCTCCAGTTCCGCGACATGGCAGCCATTTGGGTAGGACCGTCCCGGCAGGGTGGTCGTCTCGGAGGTGACCAGCAGATCGCTCTGGCCCGCGTCGCGCGCGGCCTCAGCCGCTTCGATCAGGGTCATCACGGTGTTCGAGCCTTCGGCGCGGTAGGCACCGTCCTCAAAGCCAACTTCTTCCACGCCGAGCTGGTCGGCCACGAAGGGCTTGAACCGCTCGATCATCTTTTCCGAGGTGGCCTTGGTGGCCGTGCCCTGCGTGGTGACGGAGCGCGAGCCGCCGGTGCCGCCGCCTTTGCGGATCTGGTCACTGTCGCCCTGAACGATGTCGATCACGTCATGGGGGATGCCGGTGAACTGGTGCAAAAGCTGCACGTAGACGGTTTCGTGGCCCTGACCGTTGGACTGGGTGCCCACGAAGAGCTTGACCCGGCCGTTGTCGCAGAACTCGACCTTGGCGGTTTCCTCGGGGTCTCCGAGGATCGCCTCGATATAATAGCAGATCCCAAGGCCCCGCAGCTTGCCTTGTGCTTTCGAGGCTGCCTTGCGGGCGTCGAAACCAGCGACGTCTGCTTCGCTCTCCGCCCGTTTCAGCACCTTGTGGAAATCGCCCACGTCGTAAAGCTCTCCGGTAACGCTGGTATAGGGAAACTTGTCGGCGGGGATGAAATTGCGGCGGCGCAGTTCGAGGGAATCCATCTCCAGCACGCGGGCGGCGTGATCGATGGCACGCTCGAGCACGTAGATCGCCTCGGGGCGTCCGGCGCCGCGATAGGCATCGACCTGTGTGGTGTTGGTGTAGACGCCGACATTGCGGAAATGGGCGGTCTGCACGTCATAGGGACCCATCAGCACCTTGGCGGCCAGATCGGACTGGATGAACTGGCCATAGCCGGAATTGTAGGCGCCCATGTTGGACAGCGCATAGACGCGGTAGGCGGTGATCTTGTAGTTCTCGTCGAAGGCCAGTTCGGCGGTGGAAACCAGATCCCTCCCGCTGTTGTCGGTCAGCATGGATTCGGTGCGTTCGGCCTGCCAGCGGACGGGGCGGTTCAGAACCCGCGCGGCATGAGCGATGACGAAATATTCGGGGTAATCGAACCCCTTCATTCCGAAGCCGCCGCCCACATCGGGGTTGGTCACACGCACGTCGGAGGAGGGAATGC
>JABDPP010000105.1 GCA_013042765.1 Litoreibacter sp. | reverse complement strand
GCTCTGAACCTCACTCAGCAGAGCGATTTCAGAGGCTTACGTTACGGCGCTTTTGCGGCCGCTTCGGCGGGCGACAGATCGCGCCTCAAGACCCTCGCATCGAGTTTTCGGCCCACAGGGCCGATGTAATAGGCGTTGCGGCACCCGGCCTGCTCGAACCCTGCGGTCTGGTAGAGCATCAGCGCCGGCGCATTGTCTGCGGCCACTTCGAGGAAAGCTGTAACCGCTCCCCGGGTCGCACTTTCAATAAGGAATTTCGCGACAAGCGCCTGTCCGATGCCCTGACGGCGGTGGTCCGGGTCCACAGCCAGTGTCAGCAACTCGGCTTCATCTGCGATCACGCGCCCCAGCAGGAAACCCTGAGCACCGGTCAGCAGAAAGACACCCGGTTGCTCCAGAAGCTCCGCGAATTCCTGTTCGCTCCAGGGTCTTGGAAATGTGAAGGCACGGGCGTGAAGCCGGGCCAGTTGCGCGGGTGTCATGGCAGGATCACGGGGGCCGGGTCGCGGGGTGGCGCGGCATCGGCGGGCCGGACGTAAAGCGGGGCAGGGCGCGCCGGCGTTCCGGTGTCGCCTGCAAGCCGCGCTTGTGCGATCTGCGCGATATGCTCGGCAATATTGCTCAGGACAGCTGGGCGGGCCTCGGCCTTGAAGGGCGGGGCGATGTCCTCTGCGCGGTTGCCAATGACGCGCGCGGCCTCGGTCAGTCCCAGATCTTCGGGCGGGGCTTCGGGGTCAATCTGGCGCGGCGCTCCGTACGGCTCGCCTCCGCGAAATGCCTGCACATAGACTGTTCCACGCGGCGCTTCGAGGCTGACAAGCTCAGACGCGGGTGGTGCCGCGGCATCCACGTCGCCACACTGGCGCATGACCTCAAACAGGGAGACACCCAGCGCCGGAATGCCAAGCGCCAGCGACAATCCGCGGGCTGCGGAGACGGAGATGCGGATACCGGTAAAATTCCCCGGACCAATGCCCACCGCAATCGCGTCCAGATCGTTCCAGTCGATCGCCTGTTTCGCCAGCACGTCTTCGAGCATTGGCATCAGGCGTTCAGCCTGTCCGCGCGAGAGATGCTCCAGCGCCTCACCACAGATACTGCCGTCTTTCAGCAAAGCGGCCGCGCAATGCGCGGCCGATGTGTCAAACGCCAGAATCGTCGGGTCAGGCTGCAACCGGGCGCACCTCAATCACTTCCGGGATGTAATGGCGCAGCAGGTTCTCGATCCCCATTTTCAGGGTCAGGGTCGAGGACGGGCAACCGGCACAGGCGCCTTGCATGTGCAGGTAGACGACGCCGCGCTCAAAGCCGTGAAAGGTGATGTCGCCACCATCCTGTGCCACGGCGGGGCGCACGCGGGTGTCCAGAAGCTCTTTGATCTGGCCTACGATTTCGGCGTTCTCGCCGGTGTGCTCAGCATGGCCCGAGGCTGCCACTTCACCGGTCATGACCGGCTGGCCCGACTGGAAATGCTCCATCACGGCGCCAAGGATCGACGGCTTGATGTGATCCCACTCGATGCTTTCGTCTTTCGTCACGGTGACGAAATCATTGCCGAGAAAGACGCCGGTCACGCCACTGATGGCAAAGATGCGCGTCGCCAGCGGGGATTTGTCTGCCGTATCGGGGCTTGGAAAATCAGCGGTGCCCGCGTCCAGAACTGTCTGGCCGGGGAGAAATTTGAGGGTCGCCGGGTTCGGCGTGGATTCGGTTTGGATAAACATGGGTGATCCCTTTTCCTGTCTCCAAAGATATGAGCAGTCCCCCGCCGCAAGTCAACGGTTTGGAATTGTTCTAAACTGAAGTTTAACGGTTTTCCCCGAAAAATCAGCAGACCGCTTCAAGCTGTTCCTTGGTCAACTCGCCCGGAACGATCGTGATCGGCATCGGCAAGTTGCCGGAACTGCGCGAAAGCTCCGTCACCAGCGGGCCGGGGCCTTGTTTGCTTGTCCCCGCGCCCAGAACGAGCACGCCCACATCCGGGTCGTCACGGACTTGTGCGAGGATCTCCGGCACCGGTTCGCCTTCCCGGATCACAAGTTCCGGATCAACACCTTGCTTGTCGCGCATCCATTTCGCGAAAACCTCGAAATGCGCCAGAATGCGTTCGCGTGCTTCCTCGCGCATGATGTCGCCGACGCCGATCCAGTGGTTGAATTCCTCGGGCGGGATGACCGCCAGAACCTCCACACCACCGCCCGTATTGGCAGCGCGCATCGCGGCAAACCGCATCGCGTTCAAACATTCGCGGCTGTCATCGAGTACTACTAAGAACTTCCGCATGCTGGGCCCTCCCGAAGATCAATCATGGAGCAAGCCCGCCACGCAAGCAACAACCACGTTGCAGACGACGCATGCACGAGGGGGATCTTCTCCGGTCGCGCTCTAGCCTGTGGCGAGCGCCCAGTCCCAGTAAAGCTGCCGCGTGCGCTCCGTGATCGGGCCCGAATTGTAATGCGTTCCGTCAAATTCCCGCACCGGTGTGACCTTGGACATGTTGCCGCTCAGGAAAACCTCGTCCGCCCCGTGGAAATCGTCGAATGTCAGCACGGTTTCATGGACGGAGATCCCGTCGGCGCGCAGGTTCTCGATATGGCGGGCCCGGGTGATCCCGGCCAGAAACGTGCCATTGGCGATCGGTGTGAACACCTCCCCGTCGCGGACCATGAACACGTTCGCGGTCGCGGATTCCGCGACATTGCCCATCGCATCGGCCACCAGCGCGTTGCCGTAGCCCTTGGCCCGCACCTCCTGCAGCATCCGCGCGTTGTTGGGGTAAAGACAGCCCGCCTTGGCATTGACCACGTTGTCCTCCAGCACCGGACGGCGGAAACTGGTCCGCGTGAGCGTGGTGGAGGTGCCTTGCGGCGCCATCGGGATCTCTTCCAGACAGATCGCAAAGCCGGTTGCGCCCTCTTTCGGGGCGACCACAAGCTCGTTGCCGTCCAGCGCCCAATACATCGGGCGGATATAGACAGCGGCTTCCTTGGAGCAGGCCGCAAGACCTTCGCGGATCAGACGGACCATCTCTTCGGTGCTCACCGTGGGGGTGATCATCAACGCCTCGGCCGAGCGGTTGACCCGCGCGCAATGGCGGTCGAGATCGGGCGCCACGCCTTCGAAATACCGCGCGCCGTCAAACACGTTTGTGCCCAGCCACGCGCCGTGATCGGCAGCATTCATGACCGGCAGATCGCCCTGATGCCAGATGCCCTTGAAGTAAGTCCGGATATTGGTGCCTGAAGCCATGATTTCCTCCCGAGTCGCGCCGCACGATAGGGCGGGAAAAAGCAGCCGTCCATACGCGAGCACTCCCGGCGGGATCCGCGGGGTCGCCGCGTCGTGTTTGCCGGGGTGCAGAAGGGGCAGGCCGCTTAGCTTCCGGCGCCCACCAGCCCCACGATCTCGTAGGTGTCTTTCAGGATCGGCGCCGCGATGGAGCGCGCCCGTTCGGCGCCGCGCTTAAGGATCCGGTCGATCTCCGCCGTGTCTTCCATCAGCCGCGCCATCTCGCCCGAGATCGGGGCCAGCTTGGCCACCGCCAGTTCGGCCAGAAGCGGCTTGAACTCGGAAAACTGCTTGCCGCCCACCTCGCGCAACGCCTGCTCGACATCCTGATCCGACAGCGCCGCGTAGATATTTACGAGGTTGCGTGCCTCTGCCCGGCCTTCAAGCCCCGCGATCTCGGACGGCAGCGCCTCGGGATCGGTCCGCGCCTTGCGGATCTTCTGGGCAATGGCATCGGCGTCGTCGGTCATGTTGATCCGGCTCATATCGGAGGGATCGGATTTCGACATCTTCTTGGACCCGTCGCGCAGGCTCATCACCCGGGTGGCGGCCCCTTCGATCACCGGCTCGGTGATCGGGAAAAAATCGACGCCGTAATCATGGTTGAACTTGGCCGCGATGTCGCGCGTCAGTTCCAGATGCTGTTTCTGGTCCTCGCCGACAGGCACATGAGTTGCGTGGTAGACGAGAATGTCCGCCGCCATCAGCGCAGGATAGGCGAAAAGCCCGACCGAAGCGTTCTCGCGGTTCTTGCCGGCCTTGTCCTTGAACTGCGTCATCCGGTTCAGCCAGCCCATCCGGGCAATGGTGTTGAAGATCCATGCCAGCTGCGCATGCTCGGGCACCTGTGACTGGTTGAACAGGATCGACTGTTCTGGATCGATGCCACTGGCGATGAACCCGGCACAAAGCTCGCGCGTGTTGCGCGCCAATGTGGCAGGATCCTGCCAGACCGTGATCGCGTGCAGATCGACCATGCAATAAATCGTCTCGTAGGCGCCGCCCTGCATCTCAACGAAGCGCTTGATGGCGCCAAGATAGTTGCCCAGCGTCAACCCGCCCGAAGGCTGGATGCCCGAAAACACCCGTGGGGTGAAGGCCGCAGCAGGGTCAGCGGTATTTTGTGCGGCCTCGGCCATTGTTGCGCTCCGTCTGGATTTATCCGTCACCGTCGCTTACCCATGGGACAAAGAGAGGTCAACCAGAGCAGCCCCATGTATGATGAAAACGCAGACGCTTCCCCGTTCAACGCGCTGCCGCCGATCGTGGTGGCGCTGGCCGCGGTGCTGGCGGCGGGCGAGCTGGTCCTGCAGGCAGGTGCTGCCGGTCTGGTAGGCGGCCCCGGTGCCGTTGGCTGGCGTCTGGCCGCGATCGAGGATTACGCCTTTCTCGACCCGGTCTGGGACTGGATGCGTGACACCGGCCGCTACCCGCCAGATCAATTGGCCCGCCTCGTCACCTATCCGCTGATCCACGGCTCGTTCACCCACACCGCTTTCGTGATCGTCATCACGCTGGCCATCGGCAAGGCGGTGGGCGAGGTGTTCAACGCCGCGGCCTTTCTGGCGCTGTTCGTGCTGTCCTGCATCGCAGGCGGGCTGGCTTACGGCACGCTGATCGACACGCGCGTGCCTCTGATGGGCGGCTTCCCCGGCGCTTACGGCCTGATCGGTGCCTTCACCTTCCTGCTCTGGGTGCGGCTTGCGGCCGTGGGCGCGAACTCTGCGCGCGCGTTCAGCCTGATCGGTGTGTTGATGGGGCTGCAACTGGTCTTCGGCCTGCTCTTTGGGGCGGGCCATGACTGGATCGCCGATCTTGCGGGCTTCTGCACCGGCTTCCTGCTCTCCTTTGTGCTCAGCCCCGGCGGCTGGGAGCGCGTCAAAACACGGCTGCGCCAGCGCTGAGCGCGCCAGCCACCCTTTCAGTTCTCCCTAAATATCCCCGCCGGAGGCGGCACGACTAGCGCCGCAGGGCGGCCCGAATGTCGCGCAGGCGGAACGCGCCAAGGGCCTGCCCGATCAACGCATAGGACAACCCGCCCGCGACCAGAAGAACCGCCAGCCCGAGATAGCGCCATCCCGCCATCCCGAACATCCCGCCCAGAACCAGATAAAGCAGGTAGAGCACGCCCCCCATCAGGACCGAGGCCAGAATGATCCGCGGCACGCTGCGCCGGAAGCGCGTGTCAAACTCCGCTGCCGTTCCGAACCGCCGGGCATAAATCCACAAGAGCCCCCCCATCGCCCAGCCCGCCAGCGTCGTGCCGAGGGCCGCCGCGATATAGCCCACCACCGGGGCCAGACCGATGGCGATCACCGCGTTTACCACCAGCGCCACGAGCGCGAAATAAAACGGGCGCTTTGTGTCCTCGCGCGCGAAAAACAGCGGCTGGAAGACCTTTTGCAGAACAAATGCCGGCAGGCCGAGCCCGTAGACGGCCACGGCCACTGCGGTCGCGGCACTGTCATCGGGACCAAACTGGCCGCGCTCGAACAGCACCGAGATCAGCGGCGTCGGGATCACCATCAGAGCCACTGCGCAGGGCACGGTCAGCGCCAGGGCCAGTTCGCCCGCGCGGTTGAAAGCCTCCTGTCCGCCCGCCGCATCCCCGTTCTGCAACTTGCGGCTCAGATCGGGCAAGAGCACGACCCCGATGGCAATCGCCACCACGCCGAGCGGCAACTGATAAAGCCGGTCGGCATAGTTCAGCCACGCCACGGCCCCGTCGAAATAGCTGGCGACCTGACGGCCGACCAGAAGATTGACCTGCACCACGCCACCGGCCAGCGCTGCGGGCGCCGCGATGATGGCCAGACGTTTCATCTCCGGCGTCATCTGTGGGCGTTTCGGGACCAGCCGGTAGCCCGCCCGCGCTGCGGCCGTCCACACCAGCCAGAGCTGCGCCAAACCCGCAACCGGCACCGTCCAGGCCAGCGTGCGGCCCAGATCGAGACCCAGCCACCACGCGCCGCTCAGCGCCGCGATGAACAGGATGTTGAGCAGCACAGGCGCGGCCGCCGCGGCAATGAACCGCCCGCTCGCATTCAGAACGCCCGAAAGCAGAGCCGCCAGCGAGATGAACAGGATGTAGGGAAAGGCGATCCGGCCAAACAGAACCGCAAGTTCAAACCGCTCATCGGCAACAAAGCCACTGGCCATGGCCAGCACCAGATAGGGCATGAAGATCGTTGCCAGCAGGGTGAAGACGATCAGGATCGTGCCCAGCCCCGCAAACGCATCCTCTGCGAATTCCTTTGCGCCCTCACCGGCTTCGAGCTTTTTCGAGAACATCGGCACGAAAGCCATGTTGAACGCCCCTTCAGCGAAGAAGCGGCGAAACATGTTGGGCAGGGAGAAAGCGATCAGGAAGGCCTCTGCCACCGGCCCTGCGCCCAGGAATCCGGCGATCAGAACGTCGCGCACAAAGCCGAGCACCCGGCTGAGCAATGTCCAGCTTCCCACGGTGGCAAAACCGCGCATCAGCCGGATCGGCTGGCTCATGAGAGCGCTCTTTTCGCGCCTTGCGCGATGGCCGTGCGCAGCTTTTTCTCCAGCGTTTTCTGCTTCGAGCTGGCATGCATTTTCAACCCGAACATATCCTTGACGTAGAACGTGTCGACGACCTGCTCGCCATAGGTCGCGATCACGGCGCTGGCGACGTAGATGTTGTTATCCGCCAGCGTGCGGGTCAGGTCGTGCAGAAGGCCCGGACGGTCACGGGTATCGACCTCGATGATGGTGTAAATTTCCGAGCCCTCATTGTCGAAGGTGATCGAGGTTGGCACCACGAACTCGCTTTCGCGTTTCTTGATCTTGTCGCGGCTCTTGAGCGCCTCGCGGGCCACGACTTCGCCTTTCAAGGTTTTCTCGATCATGTTCTTCAGGCGCGGCAGGCGTCCCGCCTCATAGGGTGCACCCTCGATATCCTGGACCCAGAAGGCCGCTGTCGCGAAGCCGTCCTTGGAGGTGTAGGTCCGCGCATCGACCACATTGGCACCGACTAGCGCCAGCGCGCCGGCCATGCGCGAGAAGATGCCCGGATGATCGGCCATGGCGAAACAGACCCGTGTGGCGTCGCGGTCCTCGTCCGGCGTCAGCTCGATCCGGATCTCGTCGGTGCTCAGATCGCGCAGCATGCGTGCGAAATCCGTATGCGCCGTGACGTGCAGGCCCTGCCAGTAGGGCGGGTAGTGCCGCGAGGTCTCGTGCTTGAGGTCCTTGGCGCTCCAGTCGGGCAGGGCGGCACGCAGCTTGCGCTTGGCCTCGACACCGCGCTCCTCGCGGTTGAGCGCTTCCATGCCATCTTCCAGCCCGCGCCGCGTCTGGCGATAGAGTGCGCGGATCAGCGCGGCTTTCCAGTTGTTCCACGTGGTCGGCCCGACGCCGCGGATATCGCAGACGGTCAGAACCGTGAGCAGGTCCAGCCGCTTCACGGTTTTCACTGCCTTGGCGAAATCGCGCACCGTGCGCGGGTCGGCAATGTCGCGTTTCTGGGCCATGTCGGACATCAGCAGGTGGTAGCGCACCAGCCACTCGACGGTCTCGGCTTCCTCCGCATTGAGCCCCAGACGCGGAGCAACCTTGCGTGCAATCCGCGCGCCCAGGATCGCGTGATCCTCGTCGCGGCCCTTGCCGATATCATGCAGCAGCAGCGCCAGATACAGCACCTTGCGATTGACGCCCTCCTTCAGGATCCCCGAGGCGACGGGCAATTCTTCCTGCAGTTCCTCGCGCTCGATCTGCGCCAGTACCGAGATGCATTGAATGGTGTGCTCGTCCACCGTGTAGGAGTGGTACATGTTGAACTGCATCATCGCGACGATGGGCTGGAATTCCGGCAGATAGGCTGACAGCACGCCCAGCTCGTTCATCCGCCTGAGCGCGCGTTCGGGGTTGCCGTGGCGCAGAAGCGTATCGAAAAAGATCTTTGCCGCGGCCTTGTCCTGTCGTACGGCGTCGTCGATCAGGTCCAGATTTGCCGCGATCAGGCGCATCGCGTTGGGGTGGATCAGGTAGCCCGTGCGCAGGGCTTCCTCGAACATAAGAAGCATGTTGACCGGATTGCTCCGAAAGTCCCTCGGGTCTTCTACATCGAGCCGGTTTTGGCTCAGCGTGTAGCCGGGCTTGAGGCGTTTGCGGCGGGCGGACCGCAAGAACCCGATGATCGAGGGCTCTTGCTTGACATGCTGGGCCTCCAGATCGGTCAGCAGGATCCGGGTCAGCTCGCCCACCTTGGTTGCATGCCGGAAATAGGCCTGCATGAAATGTTCAACAGCACGCCTGCCGCCAGCATCCTTGTAGCCCATCCGTGCGGCCACCTCGACCTGCACATCAAAGCTGAGCTGTTCGACCGCACGATCCGAGATCAGGTGGAGATGCGAACGCACCGCCCACAGGAATTCCTCGGCATCGCGGAAGGCGTCCAGCTCCTCTTGCGTAAACACCTTCAGATCGACCAGCGCCTCGGCGGTTCTGACACGGCGGGCATATTTGGCAATCCAGAACAGAGATTGAAGATCGCGCAGGCCGCCCTTGCCCTCCTTGATGTTGGGCTCGACCATGTAGCGCTGCCCGCCATGTTTGCGCAGGCGCTCGGAGCGCTCAGAAAGCTTGGCTTCGATGTAGTCGGCGGCCGTGTTGCGGAACAGCTCGCGCCAGAGCCGATCGTCCAACTCCTCGGCCAGCGGCGCATGACCGTCGACAAGACGGTTTTCCAGCAGCGCCGTGCGGATCGTGTAATCTTCCTTCGCCAGTCGCAGGCAATCTTTCACCGTGCGGCTGGAATGCCCGACCTTCAGCTTGAGATCCCACAGGATGTAGAGCGAGCTCTCGATCAGGCTCTCGGCCCAGGGTGTTATCTTGTAGGGCGTCAGAAACAGCAGATCGACATCGGAGAAGGGTGCCATCTCGCCCCGGCCGTAGCCGCCAACCGCCAGAACGGCGAGCCGTTCGGCCTCGGTCGGGTTGGGCAGCGGATGAATATAGGTGCGTGCCGCGTGGAGCGTTGCCCGGACGATGCCGTCAGTCAGGTAGCTGTAGGCGCGGGTCAGGCGGCCGGCCGCCAGAGGGTGGTCCCTGAATTCATGTGCCAGCCGGGCACGCGCAGTGTCGCGTACAGCACCAAGGATGCGCACGGCCTCGGCGCGTTTTCCCTTTGCGTCCGGGGCTGCGCCAACTGCCGCGTCCAGTTCCGCGAAAACCGCGTCATAGTCGAAAATCTCCCGGGGCGGGCAGATCAGAGTATCGGTTTCAACGGGCTGAGGCGCGGTGCGTTGCGCCTCAGAAGCCACCGGTGCCGAAGAATTTTGGAGCGGGGTCAATAATCTCAACCTGACTGTTAGCGATCTGGACGACGGCCAGCGCTCTCTCGTTGGTGCCGTCGGGGTTGAACCGGAATACCCCGTTCACGCCAGCAAAACCAGAGCCTTGCATCAGGTTGCCCGTGGTCGGTGCAAGCCCTTCGGCAGCCAGAGCGCCCACCGCCGCGATCCCGTCATAGGCCAGACCGGCCAGCGCAGCGGGTGGCTCGCCATATGTGGACTCGTAGCGGGCATTGAACCGCGCGACCAGATCCGGGTCGGGCAGAGCGAACCAGCCCCCCTGAAGCCCAGGATAGGACATCGTCTCAACCGGCACGTCCCAGCGCGAGAGCCCCATATATTTGATCAGCTCGGGATCGACGCCGTTCTCGGGGAGAAGCTGGGCGAGGATCGGCAGCGCCCCGGTGCTGTCGGATGTCAGCATCAGCGTGTTCGCGCCCGAGCCATTGACTGTCGCGGCCATGGCTGGAATGGCCGCGATGATCCCTTGCTGGGAGAACTCGAAACTGCTTTCACCGACGAGGCTGGCCCCGGCCCGGGCGGCGGCACGGGCAATCGCATTATAGGAGATCCGGCCTACAGTCGTTTCCGGGTAGACCACGGCGATCCGCGAACGACCCTGTGCCGTGGCGAAGGAGACGAGCCTGTCGGAGATCGTATCGAACGTATTGCCGAGCACGAACAGGTTGCCGCCGGCAACCTGGCTGTTGTTGGAAAAGGCCAGAACGTTGACCCCCGTGCGGCGCGTCTGCACGGCGGCGGCCGCGGCGGCATCGGACCGCAAGGGCCCCAAAATGATATCGGCGCCTTCATCTACTGCTTGTGATGCGGCCAGCGCGGCCGTCTCCGCTGCGCCCGCGGTCGGGTAGACGGTGATCTCGACCCCGCCGCCAAGATCCGCCGCGGCCAGCCGCGCGGCATTCTCAAGGCTGGCGGCAAGCACGCCGTCGCCCGGCGTGGCCGAGCCATAAGGCACCAGAAGCGCGACTTTGACGGGCCGGTCCTCGGAGACCGGCGTGCCGCCACCAATGTCAACGTTACATCCCGCCAGAAGCGCGACTGCTGTAAGAAGCCCAAGTCTCCTCAACGTCGCTTCGATCCTCTTGCGGGTCCGCGCAAAAATGTTGATCATCGTGAAATCTCCTTGCGCCCGGGATCGGTGCCGCTATCGAGACAGACGATACGAGGTCTCAAAGGCCAAGTAAATGTGATCGGAGCACGAAGTTTTCATGACGGCTGCAAACCGCGTAACGCTGGCGCCCGGGCTCTATTTCATTGCAACGCCAATCGGGACCGCGCGCGATATCACGCTGCGCGCGCTCGATATTCTGGCCTCGGCCGATATTCTTGCCGCCGAAGACACGCGCAGTCTGCGAAAGCTGATGGATATCCACGCGATCGCATTGGAAGGGCGCCCGCTGCTGGCCTATCACGATCATAACGGCAAAGTGCAGAGGCCGCGTATCCTGAACGCGTTGGAGGCCGGAAAATCGGTGGTCTACGCTTCGGAAGCGGGAACGCCGCTGATCGCGGATCCGGGCTACCAACTGGCCCGCGCCGTGACGGAGGCCGGGTACAGCGTGACGGCCGCCCCGGGACCGTCGGCCGTGCTGGCGGCCCTGACGCTGTCCGGATTGCCGACAGATAGTTTCTTTTTTGCAGGCTTTGCGCCGACCGCCAGCGGGCAGCGGAAAAAATTCCTGCAATCGCTGAGTGCCGTGCCGGGCACGCTGGTGTTCTACGAATCCCCGAAACGCGTTCACAAAATGTTAGATGATCTGGTGTCAGTATACGGGACGTCGCGGCAGGCTGCGGTGGCGCGGGAGCTGACAAAGAAGTTCGAAGAAGTGCTCCGTGGCCCCTTGGGTGATCTGCAGCGCGAGCTGGAGGGACGACCGCTCAAGGGCGAGATTGTCGTTCTCGTTGATCGCGGCGCGAAGGCGGAATGGGATGACGAGGCCGTCAGGGCCCTGCTGTCCGAGGCGTTTCAAGGCGGCTCGGTGAAGGACGCGGTGGCGCAGGTCGTCGCGCAAACGAATTTGCCGCGCCGGCAGGTTTACCAGTTGGCATTGAGCATGGAGAAAGAGAAATGATGCAGCGCACCAACTACCATGCCGGCCTCGCAGCCGAGCAATCCGTTGCACTTCAATACGAAAACGCGGGCTATGAGATCGCAGCACGCCGATACCGCTCGGCGGCAGGCGAGATCGATCTGATCGCGCGGCGCGACCAGAATCTTATCTTCATCGAAGTCAAGAAAAGCAGTACCCATCAACGGGCCGCCGAAAGCCTCTCGCATCGGCAAATGAAGCGCATTTATGCCTCCGCCGCTCAGTATCTGGGTTCTCAGCCAGCCGGGCAGCAGACGCCATCGCGGTTTGATGTGGCGCTCGTGGATCGGAGCGGCCAGATCGAGGTGCTGGAGAATGCCTTCGCGGCCTGAACGCCGGCACCAACACGCCATTGAAAGCAGACGCGCGACAGTCCATGTAGGGCCTCGAACCAGTGCGAGGAATAAACATGGCCCTGAAAGTCGCCATCCAGATGGATCCGATTGACGCGATCGACATTGATGCGGACAGCAGTTTCCGGATCGCCGAAGAAGCGCAAGCCCGGGGCCATGAGCTGTTTTACTACACGCCAGACAAGCTGAAATACAGTGAAGGCCATGTGCTGGCCAATGGCTGGCCCCTGAGCGTGCGCCGTGTCAAAGGCGATCATTTTGCGCTGGGCGCGCAAACCGAGATTGACCTTGCGGATTGGGATGTGGTCTGGCTGCGCCAGGACCCGCCCTTCGACATGGGATATATAACCACGACGCATCTGCTCGACCGGGTTCACCCCGATACGCTCGTGGTCAACGATCCGACCTGGGTACGGAACTGGCCGGAGAAACTCAAGGTTCTGGACTACCCCGACCTGACACCCCCAACCGCGATCGCGCGCGATATTGAGGCGTTGAAGGCATTCAAGGCCAAACATGGCGACATCATTCTGAAACCGCTTTACGGCAATGGCGGGGCCGGAGTTTTCCGCCTTGATCCGAATGACCGCAACATCAACTCCCTGCATGAGTTGTTCACCGGGTTTTCCCGCGAGCCGCTGATCGTTCAGAAATTCCTGCCCGATGTGGCCAAGGGCGACAAACGCATCATTCTTGTGGATGGTGAACCCGTCGGTGCCGTCAACCGCGTCCCCGCCACTGGCGAGACGCGTTCCAACATGCATGTAGGGGGGCGCCCCGAGAAGGTGGGCCTGATCGACCGGGACCGCGAGATTTGCGCCAGGATTGGCCAGGATCTGAAAGATCACGGCCAGATTTTCGTCGGTATCGACGTGATCGGTGGCTGGATGACGGAGATCAACGTGACCTCACCGACCGGCATTCAGGAGCTTGAACGCTTTGACGATATCAACGTGGCGGGAAAGATCTGGGACGCGATTGAGGCGAAAGTCGCCTAGCCCAACACCCGGTAGCTGATCGCTTCGGCAATATGATCTGAGGCGATATCGGTGGCGCCTTCCAGATCGGCGATCGTGCGTGCAACGCGCAGGATCCGGTGGTAGCTGCGCGCCGACAGCTGATAATGCTCCGCCGCCTTCGAGAGGAGCGCACGCCCCTCCCTGTCGGGCTTTGCGATGTCCTCGAGCAGATTGCCTTCCGCATCCGCGTTGACCCGGGCCCCCGGAACTCCTGCGAACCGCGCCGCCTGAATGCCGCGCGCCTCGGCGACCCGTTCGGCGACCTGCGCCGAGCTTTCCCCCGAAGGTGGCAGGTCGAGATCGGTGAAACAAACCGGCGGCACGTCAATTCGCAGGTCGAACCGATCCATCAGCGGGCCGGAAATCCGCCCAAGGTAGTCTTCTCCGCAGGCGGGCGCCTTCGAGCAGGCGCGCGACGGGTCACTCAGATAACCGCATTTGCAGGGATTGGCGGCCGCCACCAGCATGAACTTGCAGGGATATTTCACATGCGCATTGGCGCGGGCAACGACGACATCGCCGGTCTCGATCGGCTGGCGCAGGGTTTCCAGCACCGTGCGCGAGTATTCCGGAAATTCATCCATGAACAAAACGCCATTATGGGCCAGCGAGATCTCCCCGGGGCCGGCACCGCGCCCGCCGCCGACAATCGCCGCCATCGAGGCCGTGTGATGCGGTGCACGAAAGGGCCGTTGCCGCGATATGCCGCCTTCCTCCAGAAGCCCGGCCAGCGAATGGACCATCGAGGTCTCAAGCGCTTCCTGCGCGGACAGCTCCGGTAAAATCCCGGGCAGTCTTGCCGCCAGCATTGATTTGCCCGAACCCGGCGTTCCCGTCATCAGGAGGTGATGACGCCCGGACGCCGCAATCTCCAAGGCCCGTTTCGCCCGTTCCTGACCCTTCACGTCCCGGATGTCCCGACCCGCCGCGCCCTCTGTCACCTCGCCGGGCCGGGCCGGGGCGATGGGAGCCTGCCCGTTGAAATGGCGCACGACATCGTGCAGCGATGACGCCCCAAAGACTCGCGCGGCCTCGACCCAGGCGGCTTCGGCGCCGCAGGTCTCCGGGCAGATCAGCGTGCAGTCATGGCGCGCGGCAGCGAGCGCGGCCGGCAGCGCTCCGAGCACCGCGACAATCGACCCGTCAAGTGACAGCTCCCCCAGGGCCATGAGGCCTTCGACCTCCTCGCGCGGCAGGATCTCGAGAGCGGCCAACAGGCAGAGCGCGATCGGCAGGTCGAAATGTGAGCCCTCTTTCGGCAGGTCGGCCGGCGAGAGGTTTATCGTGATCCGTTTCGAGGGCATCGCGATCGACATGGCGTCCAGAGCTGACCGTACGCGGTCACGGGCCTCGCTCACCGCCTTGTCAGCCAGCCCGACGATGGAAAAAGACGGCAGGCCGGGCGACACCGCGCATTGCACTTCGACAAGGCGGGCCTCGATCCCCTCGAATGCAACCGTATATGCGCGTGATACCATCAAGATTCCTTGCCCCGCCAAGGCCAGAGCATCACCGGGTCATGGTTTCTGTGAGGTTAACGCGGCTCAGGCTGGCCCGGTCCAGTCGATGATCTTATGGGGCATGTCATAGGTCGCCTGCGGCGCGTCCTGCAGTCCCCGGGCGCGCCAGGCGCGCAGGATCGGATCGCTCAAGGCCGTCTCGACATAGCTTTGCGCTTCATCGTTGACCGGCAGCTGATAGGTCGCGATCCGTGCTGCGACGGGCGCGAAGAACGCGTCCGCAACGCTGTAGGAGCCAAAAAGCCAGGGGCCGGAGCCGTCGCTCATTGCCTTGGCTTGTGCCCAGAGCAGCGTGATCCGATCGACATCCGCCTGCACCTCCGCGCTCACGGGAAAGCCCTCGTAACTGTGCCGCAGGTTCATCGGGCAGGCGTTGCGCAGTGCCTGAAAGCCCGAATGCATCTCCGCCGTGATCGCGCGGGCAAAGCCCCGCGCATTGGCCTCCGTCGGCCAGAAACCCCGGTCGGGATGCCGCTCGGCCAGCGTTTCGGCAATGGCCAGCGTGTCCATGACAACCCCGCCTTCGGGCAGGCGTATGACCGGCACGGTTCGGGCGGGAAAGAAGGGTTTGAGCGCCTTGGCAAAGCCCGGTTCATATAGCCGCGTCTCAATAACATCGGCGGGCACGTCGAACTTGGCAAACAAAAGCCATCCCCGCAGGGACCAGCTGGAATAGGAACGATCACCGATCAGAAGGTTATAAGTCATGGTGCCAGACTAAAGCGCGCCGTCCCATTTCGGGAAATGATAACTTGTGGTCGACCCCATCAGGGAAGGTGATTGATCACATCCGCCTGCCACTTCGAGCCGTCCCATCGGATCTCGGTCACGGAGAAATTGCCGATCTTCTGGGCCAGCGTGTCATAGGCGCTGATCCCGAGCGCGCGTTGCACCTGCGTCAGGATCACGCCCATATGGGCCACGGCGATGATCGTCTCATAGGGGGCCTGCGCGGTCAGCCCGTCGACGAAGTTGTTCACCCGCGCGGCAATCGCATTCCAGCTTTCTCCCGAGGGTGGCGCAACATCTCCCGGTTGTTCCCAATAGGCACGGATACGGTCGGGGTCTTCCGCCTCGACCTCTGCAAAGCCGCGGTTTTCCCAGTCGCCGAAATGGATCTCCCTCAGGGCGGCGGTGTCCGGCAGGCGCAGCCGCCCCTGCTGGATCGCGTCGGCGGTGGCGCGGGTGCGCGACAGGTCCGAGGACAGGATCGGCGCATCCGGCAAATGGGCCTGAAGCCGCGCGATCTGGGCCGTGTCGCTCAGATCGGCGGGCAGGTCGGTCCAGCCGACCATAGCCTTTGCATGGGTCGGCCCGTGGCGCACCCAGACCCAGCGCATCAGCCGAGCGCCTCCGGCAGATGCCCTTTCAGGACAAGCGGCAGGCCCGCCGTGACCTGCACGACCAGACCGGCACGCGCCGCGAGCATGGCATTCAACCGACCTTGCGCTTGCCGGAACTGCCGGGCGAGCGCGTTCTCCGGCACGATCCCCAGACCAACCTCGTTGGTCACGACGACCACCGGGGCGCGGGCACCGGCCAATACTGCGACGAGCCCCTCAAAAGCCGCATCGAGATCCGCCTCCGCCATAAAAAGATTGTTAAGCCACATGGTTGCACAGTCCAAAAGCGCGGTCTGATCCGTCCCCAACCCGCCGATCACGGCGCCGGGATCCAGCGGAGCCTCTTCGGTCTTCCATCCGTGCGCGGCTCTATCATTCTGATGTAGAATAATTTTCTCGCGCATTTCGTCGTCAAACGCCTGCGCGGTGGCGATATAGCAGCGCTCTGTCCCCGCCGCGATCACGAGACGCTCCGCAAAGGCTGATTTGCCGGAAGACGCGCCACCGATAACAAGCGTAAGGGCCGGAATTGAGGGCATCGCGCATTTTCCTTTGATCCAAAAACGGACTGCGAACGTAACACTCACAAAAGGCAAGGCAAGCCTGCGAGATATTAAGGCCTGGGGGTTGAATATGGCACTTGACGCGAGATTCGAATTTTCACTGTCCCGCACTGCGATGCGTGCGGAACTTCTCGACGCCGAAACAGAACTCCGACTTGCCTATGCCTGGCGCGATGAACGCGACGAAGCCGCCCTCCACCGCCTGATCACCGCTTATATGCGCCTCGCCATCTCGATGGCCGCGAAATTCAAGCGTTACGGCGCACCGATGAACGACCTGATCCAGGAAGCCGGCCTCGGCCTCATGAAAGCGGCCGACAAGTTCGACCCCGACCGCGGCGTACGCTTCTCGACCTACGCGGTTTGGTGGATCAAGGCGTCGATCCAGGATCACGTGATGCGCAACTGGTCAATGGTGCGCACAGGCTCCACTTCCTCTCAGAAATCGCTGTTTTTCAACATGCGCCGGGTGCAGGCCCGTCTGGAGCGCGAAGCTGCGGCCCGGGGCGAGGACCTCGATAAGCACCAGCTGCGCCAGCTGATCTCGACCGAGGTCGGCGTGCCACTGCATGACGTTGAAATGATGGAAGGTCGTTTGGCGGGCTCGGATTATTCCCTGAACGCGACCCAATCCACCGAGGATGAGGGCCGCGAATGGATCGATGCCCTCGAAGATGATGGCCCGCAGGCAGCAGAGACTGTCGAGCATGACAAGGACATCGACACGCTGCGTGAGTGGCTGGTCGCCGCGATGTCGAAACTCAACGAACGCGAGCAGTTCATCGTGCGTGAGCGTAAATTGCGAGATGCGCCCCGCACTTTGGAAAGCCTTGGAAACGAGCTGGGTCTGTCGAAAGAGCGGGTGCGCCAGCTTGAGGCCGCCGCCTTCACAAAAATGCGGAAATCGCTGGAAAACCAGTCCCGCGAGGTGCATGAATTCCTCGTATGACGCGATTTGGAATTCTGGCCTCGATTGGTGCGGCTCTCGCTGCACCACTGGCCGCCAAGGAAATTGGACCTGGTGATCTGGCAACGCTTCCGGCGGCCGATATCTATGTGATCGGCGAAGTTCACGACAATCCAGTGCATCACGAAAATCAGGCCGCGGCGATCGCGGCGCTGGCCCCTTCGGCCGTGGTCTTCGAAATGCTTTCTCCGGAGCAGGCTGCTGCAGGGCAGGATGTGGACCGCGCAGACGCGCAGGCTTTGGAAGAAGCGCTAAGCTGGTCGGCGGCCCGATGGCTCGATTTTGCTCTTTATTACCCGATTTTCGCGCGCTCCGGTACGGCACGGATCTACGGCGCGGCCCTGCCGGCCGATCTCGTGCGCGGCGCGATCGGTGCCGGCGCAGCGGCGCAGTTTGGTGCGGATGCTGCCGCCTACGGTCTCGACCAAGAGCTTGAAGAAGAAGAACAATCCCGTCGTAACACCGCGCAGGCCGTGTCCCATTGTAACGCACTCCCCGAAGAGATGATCCCCGGGATGGTGGAGGCGCAGCGGCTCCGCGATGCCGGTTTCGCACGCACCACGCTCAAGGCGCTGGAAGAAACCGGTGGCCCGGTGGTCGTGATTACTGGAAACGGCCATGCCCGCAAGGACTGGGGCATGCCGCGCTTTTTACGCCGGATCCTGCCGGAGGCGCGCATTCTCTCCATCGGGCAGGTCGTCGGCGGCCCGCCCGAAGCGGAGTTCGACCTCTGGCTGAGCACCGCACCTTCGCCCGATAACGGCGATCCCTGCGACGTGTTCCGCAAAAGCAACTGATTGCTCCGCCTCCGCTTTGCGCCTAAAACCACTGCGACGGCGTAACACGAGGCCAACATGCTGGACGGAAAGCGCATATTACTGATCATCGGCGGCGGGATCGCGGCGTTCAAATCGCTCGACCTGATCCGCAGGTTGCGCGAGCGTGGCGCCAGCGTGACCCCTGTGCTGACCCGCGCGGGCGAAGAGTTCGTTACCCCGCTCAGTGCCTCGGCGCTTGCGTCCGAGAAGGTTTACCGCGATCTGTTTGATCTGACCGATGAGGCCGAAATGGGTCATATCGAGCTCAGCCGCGCCGCGGATCTGGTGGTTGTGGCCCCCGCTACGGCTGATCTGATGGCAAAGATGGCGGGCGGGCATGCCAATGATCTCGCCTCCACCCTGCTGATGGCCACCGACAAGCGCGTTCTGATCGCACCGGCCATGAATGTCCGGATGTGGGAGCACCCCGCCACCCAGCGCAACCTTGCCACCCTGCTGGGCGACGGCATCCTTTGTGTCGGCCCCGATGAGGGCGATATGGCCTGCGGCGAACACGGTCCGGGCCGCATGTCGGAGCCGCTGGCCATTGTAGAGGCGGTCGAACAGGCGCTGGCCACGGGGCCGCTGCAGGGCAAGCATGTCATCGTGACCTCGGGTCCGACCCATGAGCCGATTGATCCGGTGCGCTACATCGCCAACCGTTCCTCAGGCACGCAAGGCACCGCGATCGCGCGGGCTCTGGCCGCGCTGGGTGCGGATGTGACCTTCGTCACCGGCCCGGCTTCGGTTGCGCCGCCCCAGGGCGTGCGCGTGGTGCCCGTTCAGACCGCATCTGAGATGGAGGCGGCGGTCAAAGCCGCCCTGCCAGCCGATGCGGCCGTGTTTGCCGCGGCCGTGGCCGACTGGCGCGTGGCGGATGCCTCCGCGCGCAAGATCAAGAAGGAGGGCAAGGGCCTGCCCACTCTTCAATTTGCCGAGAACCCCGATATCCTCGCAGGTGTCGCGGGTCTCAAGAAAGATCGCCCCGCGCTGGTTGTGGGCTTCGCAGCCGAAACCGACGATGTCGTGGCCAATGCCACCGCCAAGCGGGAGCGCAAGGGCTGCGACTGGGTCGTTGCCAATGATGTGCGACCTGAAACCGGTATCATGGGCGGGACGGAAAACACCGTTACTCTCGTGACCGCCGAAGGGGCGGAGAACTGGCCGCGCCTTGGGAAGGACAAGGTCGCCGAGCGTCTGGCCACGCGCATTGCGGAGGCGCTGGACTAGCCCGATGACCGTCAGAATTCATGCCGCTCAGGACGGAACCACCAATGCCTGATGTCACCGTGTTGTTCCGTTGGGAAGACGGGGCCGATCAGGACCTTGGCCTGCCCACCTATGCGACTTCTGGCGCTGCCGGCGCTGATCTGCGGGCGAATTTCCCCGATCGCGCCACCATGACCCTCGCTCCGGGCGCCCGCGCGCTGGTGCCAACGGGCCTGTCGATGGAGATCCCTGAAGGCTTTGAGGTGCAGGTCCGGCCGCGCTCGGGGCTGGCGCTTAAACACGGCATCACCCTGCCCAATGCGCCCGGCACGATCGACAGCGATTATCGCGGGCCGCTGAGCGTGATCCTTCAGAACACCGGCGACGTACCTTTCGAGATCGCCCATGGCGACCGGATCGCACAGATGGTCGTGGCGCCTGTCGTGCAGGCGCAGCTCAAACTGGCCGAAACGCTGACACAGACCGCGCGCGGTTCGGGCGGTTTCGGCTCCACGGGGCGCGGCTGATGTTTCTGGTTTTCTTCCTCGCCGCAGTTATCTTCGTGGGCGGGCGCTGGCTGGGACTGCCGCGCCGGGCCCTGAATTCGATCCTCGTCGTTCTGTTCACCGCGGTCCTGTTCTTCCAGCTGACGCTGCCGGACGGAAACCCGCTGAAAGACGCCACCGGCGGCTCGCTCAAGAACTGGCTGGTTCTCGCGGGCGCCGCTTCGCTGGTGCTGGCCTATCGCTGGGCGCTTCAGCGCTTGCGCAACCGTGCCGCGCCAAGCGAAGACCCCGCACCCAAGCGT
>JABDPP010000101.1 GCA_013042765.1 Litoreibacter sp. | reverse complement strand
CCGGTGATGCGCCAGCCATTCCAGCAGATGCGGGCCTTCGTTTCGCATGGTAGTGACGATGGCGATCTTCATGCCCGGAACCCGACCCGCCCGTGTTGAGCCCCGCTCACGGCTTTGCCTCAAGATGGACCATCGATGTCGATCCGTCCCTCACAAGGGCCGCTACTGTGCAATTCAGGGTTCCCGCTCTGCGCCTCATGAGATCTCTTTTTCGGACCGTTCACGCTCGACCCACAGTGGTCTGACCGCCTATTGGTTGTCAATCATACAGGCTTCAGCAATGAAGGCCTTTGCGATCTCTTGTGACGCGGACCCATCTTGGCAGAACGGAGCAGAACGTTGATTTATAAATATCTATCAAATGTATGCGCGGGATTCTCAAAGTCCGCCATTCTCTACGAGAAACGCAACGACCTCGGGCACGCCAACACCAGATTTCAGGCTCGCAAGAACGAATTCCCGTCCCGCGCGGGAAGCGCGCGCATCGCTTTCCAGCAGCGCGACATCGACACCCACATAGGGCGCCAGGTCGGTCTTGTTAATGATCAGCAGGTCGGAGCGCGTCACCCCGGGGCCCTTCTTGCGGGGAATGTCCTGCCCGGCGGCGGTATCAATCACGTAAAGCGTCAGATCGGCAAGTTCCGGACTGAATGTCGCGGCCAGATTGTCGCCGCCGCTCTCGATCAGGATCACGTCGAGATCGGGGAACGCGGTATTCAGATCCGCCACTGCAGCGAGGTTAATCGAGGCGTCCTCGCGGATCGCCGTGTGCGGGCAACCACCTGTTTCAACGCCGCGGATCCGCTCTGATGGTAGAACCTGTGCCCGCATCAGAAAATCCGCGTCCTCTCTGGTGAAAATATCGTTCGTGATCACTGCCACCGAGTATTTCTCGCCCAGCGCACGGCAGAGCTGTGCGGTCAGGGTTGTCTTCCCCGCACCTACAGGGCCACCGATGCCCACGCGCAAAGGGCCGTGTGCACCGCTCATGTTCTGAAGATCCTCGTATGCAGACGTTCATGTTCCATTGCGCTCAGATCGGAGCCTATCGCCGCGTTGGTGATATCCTCCAGCCCAGCGCCTTCTGCCTCCCGCGCAACCTCCGCGATCGTGTCGTGCAGGCCACCAAGCACGCGCTGCCCCTCGGTCTGGCCCAGTGGGATGAACCGGACTGCGCAGGACACGATGTTCGAAGTGAAGGCATGCAGATAGACGCCGATAATGTCCGCAGCAGGCAGGTCGAGCGCCCTCGAAACCCGGCCCACGGCCACGGGATACGCCATCGCCGGAAGATCTCCCGCGAAAAGCGCATTGGTCGTGTTCAGGAAGGCTCGCCCCTGATCGATGGTCTCGCTCCATCTTTCCCGCGACGCGCAGAGCGCTTCTGCCGTGTCGGCAAGTTCTGCGAGTTCCGTCTCGCCACGCAGGGCTTCGGCCAGCAGAATCGCGTCCGTGCGCCCGCTGCCATAACGCAGGATCGCGGAGAGCCAGGATGACAGGCTCGCTGCGTCCGAAACGTCACCTGTCGCTATGGCCTGCTCCACCCCGTGGGAGTAGGCAAAGCTGCCCACCGGGAAAGCCGGGGACAGCCATTGTGTCAGTTTCAGCAGATCGCTCACGAGCTGGCCTGTTTATGTTGGGCGTGGCCATGCCCGACGTGATCGTGGGAACCATGGTCATGCCCGAAGGTGCGCCCATGTCCGTAAGCGCCCCCTTCGGGTCGAAACGGCTCGCTGACCGGTGTCACGCTTCCGCCCAGTTTCCCGATCATGTCAGCCAGCACATGATCTGAGCGGATCAACAGGTAATCTTCCAGGATCTGGCAGGGCGTATGGCGGTTTCCGATATGCCAGGCCAGCCGGGTCAGATCACCGGTGATGCGCAGCAGGTCCTCAGATGCCGCAACGACGCCAACACTTTTTCCAGAGTCCAGTTCAAACGCATCGCCATGGTTGAGCGATGTCACCTCCGCCAGATCGACGAGGAACGACACCCCGGAGGCGCTTGTCAGTTTCTTGCGGCGCAAAAGGCGATCGTCATAAGTCAGGGCGATCGTATCGTCACACTCCGGATTGTTGCGCAAGATCCGGGTGGCGCGCGGGAGCGGCGTGTTCATCGCCGCTCCGCCAGCGTGGACCTTAGTCCAGCAGAAGGTCTTTGAAGACGTGATGCGTGATGTTTTCGCGTTTCAGCCCCATCGCGGCCAATTCCGCATCGGACTTGTCGTAAAGACGCTCCATCGTCGCGATACGAGTCTGCGCTTGTTGCGCGAATTGGAAGGATTTTCCAAGCCGTGCGAAGAATGCTACCACCTCCGCAAAAATCGATGTCTGCTCGGGCTGCGTTACATAAGCCATATCTCTTTTCCTTGCATCTTCGGGCATTTCGCCCCGTGTTGATGCAGATATAGGTCTGGCTGGCAGGTGCTTCGACCGCCAATAACGCAAAGCCGCGTTGCGCCTGACGCAACCCTTTGTATTTCATCAAATTCGCTGGGATACCACGGAGCATGTCAGCAAGAATAAACCTGTGCGCGTAATTCATAAACCTCGCCCGCCTCGGGCAATGGATCGAAGACAACCGTGTTGCCGCCCTGCGCCTTGGCCTGCTCCATCGCAGCCCTGCGCGCGTCCTTCAGGCCAACATCCTTCAATGGTCCGTAAACCCCAGGAATGCCGCTCACACGCCCAATCAGCTTGCACCCGGTGACCTCAGAGGCTTGCGCCTCTCTTACACCGGCCACGTTGTAATAGACCGGCGAACAGGCAGATATGGCCAGAGTCGCGATCAGAAAAGATAGGACTGGTCTCATGACGGGTTCCGTTTCCTCGGTTTGACATGCGTGCGCCGCGCCCAGCGCGACAAATCGCAGTTTAGAACATGAAATACCGCTGCGCCATTGGCAGCACCTCTGCCGGAGCACAGGTCAACAACTCACCATCTGCGCGCACCTCGTAGGTTTCCGGGTTCACGTCGATCTGCGGCGTGGCGGCGTTCAGGACCATGTCCGCCTTGCCGATACTACGCGTATTCTCCACCGCAAACACCTTCTTGCTCAGTCCGAGCGTCTGCCGGATCGAGGCGGCATTGGCCGCATGGCTGACAAAGGTCACGGCGGAGTGTTCAACCGCCCGGCCCATCGCTCCGAACATGGGCCTTGAGTAGACCGGCTGCGGTGTCGGGATCGAGGCATTGGGATCGCCCATCTGTGCGCAGGCAATCGAGCCGCCAATCATCACCATCTCGGGCTTCACCCCGAAAAAGGCCGGATTCCAGAGC
>JABDPP010000100.1 GCA_013042765.1 Litoreibacter sp. | reverse complement strand
GGGCTTATGTGGTAACGGGCAAGAGCAGGCAGTAGCGGATGTTAGGGCGTAAAACCGAGCCCACGGCGGAAACCAGTGAAGAACGGCGCGGATTTGACGCCTACGATCTTCATTTGGGCGACATCATGCGCGGAGAGCGCGCGACGCTCGGCAAATCCCTCCTCGATGTTCAACGCGAACTCAAGATTAAAGCCAACTATATCGCGGCGGTAGAGAACTCCGACCCTTCGGTGTTTGAAACGCCGGGGTTTATCGCAGGCTACGACCGCTCCTACGCGCGCTATCTCGGCCTTGATCCCGAATGGGCTTATGAGAGGTTTTGCGCGGAGAGCGGCTTTGCCGGTGTCGAAGGCCTTTCCGGCAATTCCAGCACGATCGTTAAGGATAGGCCAAAGGGGCGGGCCTCGGGTGAGGACGCGTTCACGCGACCGATGGCACCGTTTGTTCCCGCTGGTGAAAGCTTGATGAGCCGTGTCGAACCTGGCGCGATCGGGTCATTCGCGGTCCTGATCGCGCTGATCGGGGCGATTGGCTACGGAGGCTGGTTCGTTTTGCAGGAGGTCCAGCGGGTCAGTTTTGCTCCGGTCGACCAGTCTCCGGGCCTTGTTTCAGACATGGCGAGCTTTGGCGTCACGGAGCCTGAGACCGACAGCGCAACGGAACTTTCGGTTGCCTCGGCTGAGATAGAGACGCCCTCTGCGGTTGCGCTCGACCGGCTGTACCGACCACAGGCGCTGGAGGTTCCAGTCCTCAGGGCACGCGACGGTCCCATTGCGTCTCTGGACCCGCAGAGCATCGGATCATTCCTGGAAGTTCCGAAGCGTGAACTTGTGATCGCAAATGTCACGCCAGAGGCGCCAGCCCTGCCGGTTGTGCCTGAGGTTCAGGTGACTGAGGCCGTTGATCCAGGCATCATGCTTTTTGCTGTGCGCCCGGCATGGGTGCGGGTTGCTGCGGTAGATGGAACTGTTCTGTTTGAGAAAATCCTAGATACGGGTGAAAGCTACAGGCTGCCGCAATCCGATCAGGTGCCGGTTCTGAGGGCGGGCAATTCGGGGTCCCTTTACTTCACCGTGGACGGCAAAACCTTTGGTCCAGTGGGCGAGGGCACGAGCGTTGCGAAGAATGTCGCGTTGGGTGTCGAAGAGATCATGAGCGCCTATGCACAGGCGGATCTGGACGCGGACCCGGTGTTGGCTGAGGTGATTACAGCGATGGCCGCGGCCTCGCAATTCCCCGCGGAAGAAGGTTTGCCCGCGTCAGAATAATCTGACAGCTTGATTGCAAGGGGACGTGTGCTCGTCCTATATTCCCTGCAAGTCTGAAAAAGAACGGATAACCCCAGAATGTCGCTTCACGCTATCCGCCCCTGGCGGCAAATCGACCGCCGCCCGTCCCGCAAAATCCGTGTGGGCTCTGTCGAGGTCGGCGGCGATGCACCTATCGCGGTGCAGACGATGACGAATACCGACACCTCGGATGTCGCGGCCACTGTTGCCCAGGTTCAGGCCTGTGCGGAAGCCGGCGCAGATATCGTGCGTGTCTCGACACCTGATGAAAGTTCCACGAAGGCGCTCAAGGAGATTGTGGCTGAAAGTCCCGTCCCAATCGTGGCCGACATCCATTTCCACTACAAACGCGCCATTGAAGCTGCCGAGGCAGGTGCCGCCTGCCTGCGGATCAATCCCGGCAATATCGGTTCCGCAGATCGCGTGGCCGAGGTGATCAAGGCCGCAAAAGACCATGGTTGCTCTATCCGGATCGGCGTTAACGCAGGGTCACTGGAGAAGCATCTTCTTGAAAAATATGCGGAACCTTGTCCCGAGGCCATGATCGAGAGTGGCCTCGACCACATCCGGATCCTCGAGGAAAACGACTTCCGGGAATACAAGATCAGTTGCAAGGCGTCCGATGTGTTCTTGGCCGCTGCGGCCTATCAGGGGCTTGCGGAAGCGACTGACGCGCCGATCCATCTCGGGATAACCGAGGCGGGCGGTCTGGTTTCGGGCACGATCAAATCCGCGATTGGGCTGGGCAACCTGCTGTGGATGGGGATCGGAGATACGATCCGCGTTTCGCTCTCCGCCGATCCGGTCGAGGAGGTGAAGGTTGGCTATGAAATCCTCAAATCCCTCGGCCTGCGCCACCGCGGCGTGAACATCATCTCTTGCCCGTCCTGTGCGCGGCAGGGCTTCGACGTCATCAAGACGGTCGAGACGCTGGAAGACCGGCTTTCCCACATCAAGACGCCGATGAGCCTCAGCATCATTGGCTGCGTGGTTAACGGCCCGGGAGAAGCGCTGATGACAGATGTTGGCTTCACTGGCGGCGGTGCCGGCTCCGGCATGGTGTATCTGGCGGGCAAGCAAAGCCACAAGATGAGCAACGAGCAAATGGTCGATCACATCGTGGATCTGGTCGAGAAGAAGGCCGAAGAGCTCGATAAAGAAGGCGCATTGGCCGCCGAGTAAGCTCGAAACCCAGGATTTTGATCCTATGTGTCGGTAACGGAGGCGCGAGACTTCCGGTCTCGGGCATCTGGAAATGGGGCACGGCCACGCATGAAACTAATTGTAATCGCAGGTCTGGTCCTTCTTGGCGGGCTTATGGGCTTTGTTCGTCTGTCACCTCTCGATGCCGCGCGTCTGGAAGTTGATCCTGAGTTTGTGAAAACGCCCTCTGGCGCGGCGCATTTTTTGCTGCGGAACGACGGTGACATGGCGCCACCGGTTTTCGAGATGAGCGCAGGGGAGTTGAGCGCTCGATTGGAGCAAGTGATCCTGTCGACGCCGCGTACGGTGCGCCTGTCAGGCAGGCTTGAGGGCGGCGTGGCCATCTACGTGTCCCGCTCGGTGCTCTGGGGGTTTCCCGATATCGCATCGGTCAAGGTGATCGAGACAGGCCATGGGCGCGCAACGTTCAACATCCTGTCGCGCTCGCGGTTTGGCGGCTATGACTGGGGGATGAACGAAGCGCGGGTGCGCGGCTGGCTTGATCGGCTTTAGGAAGCGACGCAGCTTTCGCCGGTTTCGCGCCACATCGGGTTGTTGAGTGACATTTCGCAGCGGGCCATGAAGACACGTCCGCCCACGCTCAAACACCGGACCTCGCCCAGTTCGACTCGTTTGCCCTGTTTATCGGTGCAATAGCAGTCCTGGGTTTTCCCGGAGGGAGACGTAACATCAGCAGACAAAGGCGCTGCAAGAAGTACCATGAAGAGTGCAAGTTTTTTCATATGCATAGTATAGCATACTTGACCCCGACACGCCAATTGGACAACACGGAATAATGGTTCCACTGGACAGACTTCAACAAATCACCGAACGGCTCGAATATCTCGAGGCGCGTCTTGCGTCTGGAGAGGCCGGCGATATAGCTGCGCTGTCGCGCGAATACTCCGATCTCAAGCCCGTCGCGGACGAGGTCGCGGCCTATCAGAAGCTTTTGATGGATCTCGAAGAGGCGGAAGCCATGCTGGCCGATCCGGAGATGAAAGAGCTTGCCGAGGAGGAGCTTCCGGTCCTGAAGGCGCGCTTGCCGGAAGCCGAAGCTGCCGTGAAGCTGAGCCTGCTTCCCAAGGACGCCGCGGATGCGCGGTCCGCCATGGTCGAGATACGCCCGGGCACTGGCGGCGACGAGGCGGCGCTCTTTGCAGGCGACCTGCTGAACATGTACCGCCGTTTTGCCGAGAGCCAAGGCTGGAAGTTCGAGATTGTCGAGGAGCAGCTGACCGAGCTGGGCGGGATCAAAGAGGTTACGGCACATGTTCAGGGTGACGGCGTGTTCGCGCGCCTCAAGTACGAAAGCGGTGTGCATCGGGTGCAGCGCGTTCCGGTGACCGAGAGCGGCGGGCGCATTCATACGTCTGCGGCAACGGTTGCGGTTCTTCCGGAAGCCGAAGACGTCGATATCGACATTCCCTCCACCGATATCCGCATCGATACGATGCGGGCAAGCGGGGCAGGTGGCCAGCATGTGAACACGACGGACTCGGCCGTGCGGATCACCCATTTGCCCTCCGGGATCGTCGTAACGTCGTCGGAAAAATCCCAACACCGCAACCGCGAGATCGCCATGCAGGTCCTTCGGGCCAGGCTTTACGATCTGGAACGGCAGAGGGTCGATGACGAACGGGCCGCAGACCGGAGGTCGCAGGTCGGCTCAGGTGATCGGTCGGAGCGGATCCGGACCTATAATTTTCCGCAAGGACGCATGTCCGATCACCGGATTAATCTGACGCTCTACAAGCTCGACCAGATCATGCAGGGTGATCTGGATGAGGTGATCGACGCGCTGAGCGCCGATGCGCAGGCTCGTCTTCTGGCGGATATGGAGGCGTGAGCAGCATTCGTGAGGTGCTGACGGCGGGTGCACATCGGCTCAGGGCCGCAGGTGTTGCCGATCCGGGACGGGATGCGCGGTTGTTGCTGGATCATGTGCTGGGCGGGCAATCGGCATTTCACGACGGGATTTCCGAGCAGCAGGAGGCGGCCTATGAAGCCGCACTCCTGCGGCGCGAGAACCGGGAGCCGGTGTCGCACATTACTGGCGAACGCGCCTTCTGGCGGCATAGTTTCAGGGTCACGGGTGACGTTCTGGATCCACGCCCGGAGACCGAAACCCTGATCGCAGCGGCTTTAGAGGCTCCGTTTGAGCGTGTTCTCGATCTGGGTACGGGGTCTGGCTGTATCCTGATCAGCCTGCTGGCGGAACGGCAGGGGGCTGCGGGCGTCGGGGTCGATATATGCGAGGCCGCTCTGAAGATTGCGCGGCAGAACGCGGACCGGATCGGGGTCGCGGATCGGGCCACCTTTCTGCAAAGTGACTGGTGGGAAAAGGTTTCGGGAAAGTTCGATCTGATCGTCTCGAACCCGCCCTACATAAAAGAGGCGGTTCTGGCTGAACTAGCCCCGGAAGTGCGCGACTGGGAGCCTACGCTGGCTCTGACGCCGGGTGGCGACGGGCTCGCGGCCTACAGGGTTCTCGCCGGGCGTGTTCAGGAGTTTCTGTCAGAAGCCGGGCGCGTGCTTGTTGAGATTGGGCATGACCAGGGAGCGGACGTGTCTGAGCTGTTTCGCAAGGCCGGGTTTGCCCGGGTTGAGACGCTGCGCGATCTGGATGGAAGAGATCGGGTCGTTCGCGTATCCTAGTCACAAAAAGCCGCATATTTACGCTCTGAGCGGGCAAAAACCGAGAATCCGCTTGCAAATCCCGGTTTGACGTAGTTTTGTAACCGCGTTGGAAGCGGCGCGCGCGCCCCCAACGCTTAAGCCCAAAATAAGGTCGCAATCTTGGTCATGGGGACACCGCGGTTTTAGAAGCGGGAAAGATTTGCACAGGACCTCACTTCATAGGCTGGATTAAAAACCACATGAGATCATCGAAGTCACGATCGCGGGGAAAGAACCGCAGCAGCAACAACCGCTCCATGGGCAATGTCGTCAACCGCGTGTTCGACAGCTCGGGTCCAGAAGGTAAGGTGCGCGGCACGCCCCAGCAGATCATCGACAAATACCTCGCCCTGCACCGCGATGCCCAGTTGAGCAATGACCGCGTCGCCGCAGAGAACTTTCAGCAGCACGCCGAGCATTATTCGCGAATGCTGGGCGAAGCCGTGCGGGAGCAGGAAGCCAAGCGCGCCTCTCAGGAGGCACAGCAGCGCGAACGTGCCAAGGAACGCGAAGAGCGTGATCAGGCCCGTGAACAGAGCCGTGAGCAAAGCAAGGAACAGGCCTCGGGCGATGCCCAGACTGGCGGCCAGGGCGATCCCAGAGAGTCTGGCAAGGGCCGCAGGCCGGTCTTCGTGGCCGGGGATGGCGGTCAACCCGATGTCATTGACCTTGACGGGCAGGATGAAGGTGAGTCAGGTCTTGTAGAGACGGTAGAGAGTGCGCCGAAGCCGCGCCGCTCACGTGGCCGCAAGCCGAAAGCCAACCCGTCCGGGGACGAGGCGTCTTCTGATTCTCCATCGGATGAGAAACCTGCCGCCGAGTAACCGCTTTTCGGCAGAAAACCTCAACTGAGCATGAAACGGGTGATCCTCACGGATCAGTCCTGCTCGAATGTGCGGGCGAGGTTGCAGAACTGTTCGATTGAAATGCGCTCGGCGCGGTCAGTCGGAGACAGACCCGCGCTGTGCAACCGGTCCTCGATATCAGGTGCGAGCCCCTTAAGTGAGGCCCGCAACATCTTCCGTCTCTGATTGAAGGCTGCGGCGACGATCCGGCTCAAGATGGCTGGGTCGGCCTCGTAGCGCGGCGTTTCGAGCCGCTCCAGATGGACAACCGCCGAGCGGACCTTCGGGGCCGGGACGAAAGCTTCCGGCGGCAGATCCATCACGATTTTGGCGTCACACCGCCACTGCGCAAGAATGGCGAGCCGCCCATAGGCCTTGGAGCCGGGCTGCGCGACGATGCGTTGTGCGACCTCGCGCTGGAACATGAGTGTCAGGCTTTCCCAGAACGGAGGCCAGGTAGGCGGTGTCAGCCACCGCACCAGAAGTTCGGTTCCCACATTGTAGGGCAGGTTGGCCACGATACGGATTGGCTGCGTCAGGTGTTGCGTGGGATCGATCTCCAACGCATCGGCGTTCAGAACGTCGAGCCGGCCAGGATAGGCTGCTGCAATTTCTTCTAGCGCCGGAAGGCATCGGGCATCTTTTTCAATGGCAAGAACGCGGCGTGCCCCTTCGGCCAGAAGGCCCCGGGTCAGGCCGCCTGGGCCGGGGCCAACCTCCAATACATCGGATCCCGCAAGATCACCGGCCTGCCGCGCGATCTTTGCCGTCAGGTTCAGGTCGAGCAGGAAGTTCTGGCCCAGTGCCTTCTTCGCGCTCAGCCCGTGCTGCGTGATCACCTCGCGCAGTGGGGGCAGGCTATCAATCATGGCCATGATCGGGGTGTGCCATTACCAGCACCCTCACGCGTTGCGGCTCGCTGCCATATCACGAGCCATGCGCAGCGCCGCGATCAGACTGGACGGATCGGCGATCCCCTTGCCGGCGATGTCAAAGGCGGTGCCGTGATCGGGCGACGTCCGGATAAAGGGCAAGCCGAGCGTCACATTCACGCCGCCGGCGAAATCCAGCGTCTTGATCGGGATCAGCGCCTGATCGTGATACATGCAAATCGCAGCGTCATAGCTGGCACGCGCTCCAGCGTGAAACATCGTATCGGCCGACCACGGCCCGGAGAGAGCGATCCCGTCGGTTTCCAGTTTCTCGAGCAAGGGGATGATCATCTCGATCTCCTCGCGGCCCATGGCGCCGCCCTCGCCGGCATGGGGGTTGAGCCCCGCGACCGCGATCTGGGGGGCGTCGATCCCGAAATCTCTTTTCAGGCCAGCGTCTGTGATGCGGATAGTATCTTCCAGAAGCTCCGGGGTCAGGGTTTCTTTGACGGTGGCCAGCGGGATGTGGATCGTGGCCGGCACGACGCGCAACTCGGAACAGGCCAGCATCATGACGACGCGGTCGACATCGGCGAGTGCGGCGAGAAATTCCGTATGGCCGGGATAAGCGAAATCGGCACCGTCCTTCAGGGCCTTTTTATGGATCGGCAATGTGCAGAGGGCAGCGGCAGAGCCTTCGGCAACAAGATCGACGCCGCGTTTGATGACGTCAATGACACCTTTTGCATTGGCCGGGTCCGGGTGGCCCGGCGTAGCTATGCCCGCGAAATCATGGTGCAAAAGCGGCAGCTCCTCGCCACCGGGTCGGTAATCATTCAGGGTATCCAACTCTCGCACCGGACCTGAAACATGGTCGCGGTCGGCAATAAGGACAAAATCGATCTCTCCAGCGAGCTGCTCCCATGCGGACTGGGCAATCTCCAGTCCGATGCCTGCAGGCTCCCCGCAGCTCAGGACGATAGGGACGGGTGCGCTCATTGTTCGATGATGATCGCGTCTGCCCGGAGTTCTTCGAGATAGCTGTTGGCGAAAGAGGCCAGGCGCTGCTGGAACAACTGGTCCCGGATCCGGGTGCGCAGGTCGATCTCTGTGCCGTCCTCGCTAAGCGGGGCCTGAACGGTGCGTCCGCACAGGCGCGTGAAGATGAGGAACTGGTCATTCTGGCGGGTCAGGGCAAAAGACGTTTCGTAGATATCGAGCTTGGCAAGTTCCAGAGCGATATCTCCCGGCACCTCGGCCGCGGCAAGAACGGAGCGTTCAAAATAGCCTTCGGGCAGATCCTGGGCCGTCTTGTAAAGGTCATCGCACGTATCGGTTTCATCCTCGATCTCGCGCGCTCTCGCCAGCGCAGCCTCGCTGCGTCCCCCGGGGATCAGGATCGTCGCATAATCCAGTGCGAGCGTTTCAGGCTCCACCGGGTCCAGTTCCTCCAGGCGGCGCAGTTGAAAGATGCCAATGGCACCGCCGAGAACGATCGGATCTGTGACTTGACCGGGGCTGAGTGTCAGGATGCTTGTTCTGACCTGTGGTGGAAGGTTAGCAAGCGGCAGCCAGTCTAGGCGGCCTCCGTTTGGAGCGGTGCTGGCCCGGGAATAGCGCTGCGCAGCCGCAGAGAAATCGGAGAAGGAGCGGATCGTTTCAGACAGTTCCTTCATCAGTCCGCGGATTTCGCCTTCGTTCTCGGGCGGCATCGGCACTACGAGCTCGGAGATCAGAACACGGGCGCCGCCTCGGGTGCTGGAAAGCGCAAGGGCACGCTCGATCTCGGCCGGCGTGACGCGTGCACGCGGTCCAAACCTGCCACGCACGAGGTTGCGCCAGGCCACGCCGGTCGACACGAAGTCGCGGACCGTCTCTGTTGCGACGCCTTCCTGATTGAGCGCTTTTATGAAGTCTTCGGCGCTGCGGTTTGCTCTGCCCGCGAATTCCGTGATTCCTTCCTGAATCTCCTCCTGACTTAGCGCAATTCCCGCATTGCGGATCGCGCTCGTGCGCAACCGGTCATCGATCAGGCTCTTGCGGGCTTCTACCCTCGGATCGCCGGGGCTACGCAGCAAGCGCAGGATCTGTTCCCTCTGGTCCAGCTCATACTGAGTGATGGCAAGCTGGTTGACGGTCAGAACCGTCTGAAATGGGCTTTGCGCGCTTGCCGGCTGCAGAGCGCCGGCGACCAACGCCAATGCCATCGACATCAGGAAAGCGGTTATCGGTCTGAGAGTAGGGACGGTCATCATTGGTCTGCTGTTTATCCGTTACATCTGCGCGCGAAGCTCTCGCCGCCAATCCCGCGTGCACCGAAGCCGGCAAGCTGGACTGAAAGGCTCAACTCCGTTGTGGGCGATACACTAGTCGAAGACGTGAAGCGACGCGAGGCAGAAAGATCGACGCGAATGCATTCGTTCTGGTAGCTGGCGCCGGCACCGGCCCGGATACTTCGATCGCCAACGAAATCGTAGCGAAGATCTCCCAGCACGGTCCAGTGGCGGCTGGTGCGATAGGCGCCTTCAATACTCCATTCCGAGATGTCCAGATCGCGGCCCTCATCGGGGTCGGCTTCCAGCCAGACGAAGCTTGATCCGAACTGGTAATCCCCGCCGATCCAAGTGAGGCGGGTTTCGTTTCGGGCAAGTGAGAGCGCA
>JABDPP010000094.1 GCA_013042765.1 Litoreibacter sp. | reverse complement strand
GCATTGGACCGTGTTTCTCAACACAAGTTCCGTGCGCGGGAACTGGTCATCGGCCGATCCGTTTCAAGCCGATCCGGGTCAGGAAGCCGGACCCCTTGCGGCTCTGACCCGTGCAACGATCAAACCTACCATCGCGCTGAAATTCTGGGAACGCGTCCCTGCCATCAGCGAGGTTATCGGCGAAGATCCGAATGTAATCTTCAAGATCGGTGTCGGAGAAGTCCCCTTGTTGCACCAGGTCACCTTCTCGATTTGGCCTGACATACAGTCGATGGCGAATTTCGCACGCAAGGACGGGCCACATGCCCGCGCGATCCGCGCTGTCCGGGACGGCGAATGGTTCGCCGAAGAGCTTTACGCCAGATTTCGAATTCTAGGGAGCACCGGCACGTGGGGCGGCGCCAATCCGCTTGAAAACCTGCCGGCATCGGAGATGATCCAATGACACATCCATTCCCCTTCTCGGCGATCGTCGGTCAGGATGAAATGAAGCTGGCGATGGTCCTCACCGCCATCGATCCTTCGATCGGCGGCGTTCTGGTCTTCGGCGATCGCGGCACCGGAAAATCGACTGCAGTCCGGGCGCTCGCGGCGCTCCTGCCACCGATCAAGGTCGTGACGGACTGCCCCTATAACAGTGCAAGTTTCGCACAATGTCCCGATCCGGATGTCATCAAAACCCGTAAACTCGTGAACAGACCCACGCCGGTCATCGATCTCCCACTTGGCGTGACAGAGGACCGTGTGGTCGGTGCCCTTGATATCGAAAAGGCTCTAACAGAGGGGAAAAAGCAGTTCGAGCCCGGGTTGTTAGCTCGCGCGCATCGGGGCTACCTCTATATAGATGAGGTCAACCTGCTCGAAGATCACATCGTTGATCTCCTTCTCGATGTCGCCGTTTCTGGAGAAAACGTTGTGGAGCGTGAGGGGCTGTCGATCCGCCATCCGGCCCGCTTCGTTTTGGTCGGGTCGGGCAATCCCGAAGAGGGCGAGCTGCGGCCGCAGTTGCTTGACCGCTTTGGCCTTTCGGTTGAGGTGGCGTCTCCAACCGACATCGAAGACCGGATCGAAGTCATTCGCCGCCGAGACGCCTATGAAAACGACGCGGACGCCTTTCTGGAGCATTGGAGCTCCGAGGATGCTGCGCTGCGAAAAGCCATTCTTTCCGGGCGCAGAAGGCTCGCCAAGATCAGAACCGACGATGCGATACTCGCTGAATGCGCGAAGCTTTGCGTCGCCTTGGGCTCTGACGGGTTGCGCGGCGAACTGACTCTGCTCCGTGCTGCCCGTGCCCTTGCCGCGTTCCGGGGAAATCGTATCGTCAAGACATCGCATTTACGCGAAATCGCAGCGTCTGCGCTACGTCACCGACTGCGCCGCGATCCTCTGGACGAAGCGGGCTCAACGACGCGGGTCCTGCGGGCAGTTGATCAGGTTCTTGCATGACAGCCCCATCGCAAGACTGGCAGAACGCCACCTTGGCGTTGACGCTTCTGGCCGTGGATCCTTCGGGCCTCGCGGGCATAATGCTGCGGGCCCGTTCAGGGCCAGCCCGCGACAGATTCATCGCGGCACTCGGTCCTGCGCTTTCTCCCCGCGCTTTGAAACGGATACACCCCGGGACAACTGACGATCAGTTGTTTGGTGGGCTCGATCTCACCGCAACACTGGATCGCGGTGAAGCGGTTTTGACCGAAGGTCTGTTTGGCGACGCACCTAGCGCTTTCCTCCTGACAATGGCCGAACGCTGCCCGCCGGGCCTGACCGCGCGTATCGCGCGCGCCATGGATACAGCCAACGGCCATGCTCTGATCGCGCTGGATGAAGGGATCGACGACGAGGCACCACCTGAGGCGCTGGCAGATCGTTTAGCGTTTCACATCGATCTGAATGCGGTAACACACCGGGACTGCCCCGAAATTATCCTCGATTCCGATCGGATCGAGATTGCGCGGAATCGACTACAAAAAGTGTCTATTCCGGCTGAATTTATTGCGAATGTAACAAAGGTCGGTATGCAACTTGGGATCGGAAGCCTGCGAGCGCCGAATTTCGTGCTTCGGGCGGCCCGTACCCTCGCCGCGATTCAGAAACAGGATATCGTCACGCAAGCAAACGTAACCACAGCCGCGGCGCTGGTATTTGGACCGCGGGCGACAATGCTTCCCGAGGATCCCCAGCAAGATCAGACCGAAAGCCCGTCCAACGAGCCGGAACAGGATACCGAGCAAGGGAAAACGGAGACCGTTGAACAAATCCCGGAAGAGATCTTGCTCCAGGCCGTCGCGGCTTCGCTGCCAAAGGATTTTCTGGATCGGATCAAAGACACACAAAGCGCAAGAACCGCACAAGGCTCCGGGGGTTCAGGGGCCGCCAGAAAAGGGAACCGGCGCGGGCGCCCGAAGCCCTCGCAGCGGGGCCAGCTCGGATCGGCGGCCAGAATTGACCTGATCGCGACTCTGCGCGCCGCTGCGCCCTGGCAGTCGATCCGCAAACAAGCCGCCTATGCACCGCAACGCAATATCCACATTCGGGCCAGCGATATTCGCCTCAAAAAGTTTGAAGAGAAAAGCGACCGGCTGCTGATCTTCGCCGTCGATGCATCGGGTTCTGCCGCCCTTGCACGGCTGGCGGAGGCAAAAGGAGCGGTGGAACTGCTGCTGGCCGAAGCCTATGCACGGCGTGATCACGTTGCCCTGATCGCGTTTCGCGGCACGAAGGCCGATCTGCTACTTCCACCGACACGCTCACTTGTTCAGACAAAACGTCGCCTGTCCTCATTACCAGGCGGCGGCGGCACGCCACTGGCCGCTGGGCTGGAAGCTGCTCTATTATTGGCAGAATCCACCCGAACCAAGGGTCTGACACCCACTATAGCCGTATTGACCGACGGCCGAGCCAACATTGCGCTGGACGGGACCGCAAGCCGGATCTCGGCGTCAGAGGACGCGAGAACAGTCGCAAGACAGATCCGCGCACGGCAAACGCCGGCGCTTGTTATCGATACCGGGAACCGACCGCAGGGGAGCCTGCAGGATCTGGCCCGGGAACTCAGCGCGCCGTACCTGCCGCTGCCAAGAGCAGATGCCCACAAGGTAAGCCAGGCGATCGAGGCCGTTCTTGAATGAATTGGGAGGCCTTCAAGGACCGCTGGCCGAACGTAGCCTTCAGCAAATTCGTCAAATCCGGACCGCATGCCTGGCACGTCCAGCAAATGGGGTCCGGGCCGGAGCTGGTCCTGATCCATGGCGCCGGAGGTTCAACCCATACCTGGCGCGACGTGGCACCTCTTTTCGCAGAGAAATTCCATGTTACGGCCATTGATCTACCTGGACAGGGGTTTACCGAACTGGGAGATCGGAACCGGTGTGGATTAGAGCCTATGTCAGCAGACCTCAGGGATCTATTCGGAGTTCTGGGAGTCACGCCCAACGCGATAATCGGGCACTCCGCGGGAGCGGCAATTGCGTTGAGGATGGCCATTGACTGGCCAGCGATGAACGACACCAAACTGATCTGCATCAACGGAGCGCTGGGAAATTTCAGAGGTCTGGCCGGCGTCTTGTTTCCAGTTCTTGCGAAGATCCTCTCCCTCAACCCATTCATTCCCGCAATCTTTTCCAGAACAGCGGAAAACCCGCAGCGCGCCGAGCGGCTAATCGCATCAACCGGAAGCCAGATCGATGACGCGGGGATGGAGCAATACCGCGCCTTGATATCCGACCGCGATCACGTCGACGCTACGCTGGCAATGATGGCGCAGTGGTCTCTGGACCGGCTTCTGGCGGAACTTCCCAAGATCTCGCAAGAGGTTCTTTTCATCGCCGGATCAAACGACAAAGCCGTGCCGCCCGATACATCGGATCGCGCCGCGGCCCGCATTCCAAATGCAGCAGTCATGCATCTCAACGGGCGCGGACATCTTCTTCATGAGGAAGCTCCAGACAAGTTCACTGATGCTGCTTTTGCCTTCCTGGATCAGGAAAATATGCTCACGCGTTGAGATCAGGGCATGGAAATGCTATGTACGAGGCAAGCCCAGCGTCGGGGCGAGGGTACGGCGCGTTGCGAAGGAGGTTTGAGCACTGTCTCAACATGCAGACGTGGTTGGCAAGCCCACCACAAGTGATGCCGGGAAAACGGCAGATCTGGACCCGGGAACTAGCGAGGAACTACTCGCTCAGATCCTGAACACTCTCACTCAGGAAAAGGCCGAAGACATCGTGCAGGTGGACCTGCGCGGACGTTCCGAAATTGCCGACTACATGGTGATTTGTTCGGGTCGTTCGACGCGCCAAGTGTCCGCGCTATCGGAAAAGCTGGTCGATAACGTGAAGCACACGTTTGGCCGGATCGCCAAGATCGAAGGCAAGAACCAGGGTGACTGGGTGCTGATAGATACCGGCGACGTTGTCGTTCATATCTTCCGTCCGGAAGTGCGTGAGTTCTACCAGCTGGAGAAGATGTGGCTGCCCTCGGGCGCCGCTGCCACCGGGAGCTGATGCGCGTCCAAATTTGCGCGGTTGGTCGTCTCAGGGCCAGCCCCGAGCGTGAGCTTATCGAAGACTACCTCACCCGTTTCGACAGAACCGGACGCGCTCTTGGACTGGGTCCGTCAAGCGTTACCGAGGTCGAAGACAAGAAGAACGCCGGCCCGGTCGCCGAAGCGGCACTTCTCACAAAACAAGTCCCCTCCGATGCCCTGATCTGCACGTTG
>JABDPP010000093.1 GCA_013042765.1 Litoreibacter sp. | reverse complement strand
CTGCCAGTGCGCAGGGACTTGACCTCAGAGCCCTCCAGAACGATCCCGCATTCGATATCGTCTTCGATCGCGTAGTCGTAGCGCGCACGCCGGTTCTCTGCGACGACCTTGTAATTCGCGTTTTCGGGTTTCTTCGCCATGATTGCCATATAGGGGGGCCACAAGCCCCGCGTCCAGTATCAGCTGACCCGAAAAGGGTATACCGCCCGCAGGGCCCGCCCTGATTAGTTGATCAGGCCCGCGTGCTTCATCGCTTCGGAAATCAGGCTCTTCGTACTCTCTTCAAGCGTTGTCAGCGGAGAACGGACCTCATCGCTGCATCTGCCCAAAAGCGACAGCCCATACTTGGCGCCCGCCACACCCGGCTCCAGGAAGATCGCATGATGCAGCGGCATGAGGCGGTCCTGATATTCCAGAGCTTTTGCGAAATCACCCGCCAGAGTGGCTTCCTGAAACTCGGCGCACAGCTTCGGCGCCACGTTCGCGGTCACCGAGATGCAGCCGACGCCACCCTGGGCATTGAACCCGATCGCGGAGGCATCCTCACCCGAAAGCTGGATGAAATCCGTCCCGCAACTCATGCGCTGATGAGAGACGCGGGTAACATCACCCGTGGCATCCTTGACCCCGATGATGTTGGGAAGTTTCGCAAGTTCACCCATCGTGGCCGGTGTCATGTCGACCACGGAGCGACCGGGGATGTTGTAAATGATGATTGGCACGCCGCAATCCGCCGCCGCCTTGAAATGGGCGATCAACCCGCCCTGCGTGGGCTTGTTGTAATAAGGCGTGACCACCAGCGCCGCATCGGCCCCGGCTTCTTTCGCATGCTCTACGAGGCGCACGGTCTCAACGGTATTGTTTGACCCCGCGCCTGCGATGACCGGAACACGACCTGCCGCGGCCTTGACGACAGTTTCAACCACCGCGTCATGCTCTCCATGGCTCAGGGTGGGGCTTTCGCCCGTGGTCCCGACCGGTACAAGACCGTGTGAGCCTTCGCTGACATGCCACTCGACCAATTGTTTGAGCGTGTCAAAATCCACTGCGCCGTTCTTCATCGGCGTTACCAGTGCGGGCATTGATCCCCTGAACATGACACGAACTCCTTCTTTCTTACGCGTTCTGACAGGCGGATAGCCTTGGCAGGCTTTCGCTGCAAGGGGGTAGGTTGAAACGAATGTGTATTGCGACGTGGCCTCGAAACGCTAGAATTGCAGTGAGGTCAGGTAAAAGCAGAGTCCCATGCATCGATTAATTCGCGTCTCAGCGACATTTCTGATGCTGTGCATCAGTGTTCCCCCTGCGGCTGCGCAGACGGGGGGAAGCGCGCTTGCCAATGCGGTTGAAGCCGCTCAAGCCCGAGAATGGGATCGGGTCGACGCGCTGCAGGCGCGACTGCGCACGCAGGCCTCGCGCGACGTTGTCGACTGGCTGCGCCTGCGCGGGCAACAGGGCAGCTTTGGCGAGTGCCGCTCTTTTCTGGCCCGCAACGGGGATTGGCCCGGTTTGCCTTTGCTGAGGCAACGATGCGAGGCCTCAATCGCGCGCGGATCCAACCCGGCGCAGGTCCTTGAATTTTTCGGCCAGAATTTGCCGCGGACAGGAACCGGGTCCCTTCGACTGGCAGAAGCCCTGATCCGGACGGACCGGACGACCGAGGCCGCCCGCGAACTCCAGCGGGGCTGGCTGACCTTCAACATGTCCCAGTCGGAGCATGACGCGTTCGTGGAGCGCAACGGCCTGACCATCCGCGACCTTCATGAAGAGCGGCTCGACATGCTCCTGTGGCGCGGCAACAGCACTGCCGCTAAGCGCATGTATCCACTTGTCAGTTCCGGCTGGCGAAAACTGGCGGAGGCCCGGATCGCCCTGCGCGAGAACAAGCGCGGCGTGGACAACCTGATTGCAGCGGTTCCCACATCCCTGAAGGACGATCCCGGGCTCGCCTTCGAGCGGTTCCTGTGGCGCGCCAAAAAGGGGCGCGACGCGGGCGCTCTGAAGTTGCTAATGGACCGCTCCGCTTCGCTCGAAGATCTGGGGAACCCCGAGGAATGGGCCAATCGGCGTCGAAGTATCGCCCGCCAACAGCTCCGCGATGGAAGTGCCAAAACCGCCTATCGCATTGCCTCCCGGCATTACCTGAAAGCGGGATCGGCCTACGCGGATCTTGAATGGTTATCGGGGTTCATTGCTTTGCGCAAACTCAATGATCCTCAATCAGCCATCACGCATTTCCGCAACTTCAGACGAGCCGTGCAAACACCGATCTCGTTGGGGCGCGCTGGATATTGGTTGGGCCGGGCCTATGACGCTGCCGGACAATCCGAGGACGCCCGGTCCTCCTACACGTTCGGCGCCCTCTTCCAGTCCAGCTTTTACGGCCAGCTTGCCGCCGAAAAGGCCGGTGTCGCACCAGATGCGGGAATGACCGGAACGGAAAGGTTCTCGGACTGGCGTAGAAATCCCTTTACGCGTAGCTCCGTTTTTCTGGCTGCAATGGAGCTTTTCGAGGCCGGGGAAAGGAACCTGGCGGAACGCTTCCTGGTCCATCTGGCAGAGAGCCAGGATCGGCAGGGGCTAGGCCAGCTGGCGGATCTCGCGCTGGAGTTGGAAGAGCCACACATCGCCCTCATGATCTCGAAACAGGCCGCCCGAATGGGCATCGAGCTTTACAAGACCTATTTCCCAGTTGCGACGCCGGCTGGATTGAACCTGCCGGTCGCCCAGGAATTCGCGCTATCGATCGCCCGACGCGAAAGCGAGTTTGATCCCGTTGTGATCAGCCCTGCAGGCGCACGCGGACTGATGCAGCTGATGCCCCGCACCGCCAAGGCGATGGCCGGCGAGATCGGGGAGAAATACTCGCGCAGCCGCCTTCTCACCGATCCGCGCTACAATGCCCGGCTTGGCTCGGCCTATCTGGCGGAACTATCGGAACGGTATGACGGCAACCCGGTTTTGATGGCCTCGGCCTACAATGCCGGCCCCTCACGCGCCAACCGCTGGATGGAGGATTTCGGTGATCCGCGCGCACCCGGCATCGATGTTGTCGACTGGATCGAGAGCATCCCCTTCCGGGAAACCCGGAACTACGTGATGCGCGTGACCGAAAGTTTCGCACCTTACCGGGCCCGCCTGACCGGAAAGTCCACCCCGATCCGCCTCTCGCGCGACCTCAAGCGCTGAGCTGGCGCGCACGCCAAAAGGTGAACAGCCCCGCACCCACTACGACGCTGGCCCCGATGGCCACATTGGGCTCCAGCACTTCCCCGAACACCGTGATCCCGATGATCGAGGCAAAGACCAACTGCAGGTAGGCAAAGGGCTGGACGGCACTGGCCTCGGCTACTTCGTAGCACTTGATCAAAAGCCAGTGCCCCGTGGCCCCGGTAACGCACAAAAGGCCCATCCAGACCCAGTTTCCGCCTGACATCGGCTCCCAGAACCAGATACCGGTGGCGGTCATAACTACGGCACCAACCGTGCCGGTCCAGAAGAAACTCGTCGCGGTCGTGTCCTTACGCGCGGCGTAGCGGGTCAACAGCCCATAAAGCGCGAACATGAACGCGGCGGCCAGCGCAATCAACGCATAAGGCGAGAACACCTTGATGCCGGGTTGAAGTATAATCATCACGCCGATGAAACCAACGCCAATGGCGCTCCAGCGCCGCCACCCGACCTTCTCGCCCAGGATCGGCCCGGACAAGGCGGCCACCAGAAGCGGATAGCTGGTAAAGATTGCGTGGCTTTCCACCAGTCCCAGCAAAGTAAAGGCCAGAACCATGACGCAGATTTCCGAGGCAAGAAGCGTCCCGCGAATGATCTGCAAAACGGGCTGACGGGTCGCCGCGGCCGCCCGGATGCCGCCGGCCTTTCGGCTGGCCAGAGTGATCACGAAAGCGGCGAAGAACCAGTAACGGATCATGACGACCATG
>JABDPP010000088.1 GCA_013042765.1 Litoreibacter sp. | reverse complement strand
TTGCCATTGCCGCCGATATCGTGCGTTCACATGGTGGCTCGCTGCGCCTCGGTGACAGCGCCGATCTGGGCGGGCTGTCAGCTGAAATCGTGCTGCCTCTTTAAGGGTATTCTTTGTTTTTTGGTAGGCCCGGCAGGACTTGAACCCGCAACCAAAGCGTTATGAGCGCTCTGCTCTAACCAATTGAGCTACAGGCCCCCAATGGTCGTGTCGTCTTGCCTAACAGATGGTCTTGCGCCGTCAAGGTGTCTACCCCGGCAACCGGTTGGTTTTGGAAACCGAGCCCTCTGGCAAGGCTGCCGCATTGCAACACATCCAGCCATGGTTTATCGCAGGCCGCAAAGCTGAAGGAGACGGCATGAGCACCGAGAAGAATAACGGTCTGACCTATGCGGATGCGGGCGTAGATATTGATGCAGGCAACGCGCTTGTGGACCGGATCAAACCGGCGGCTGCCGCCACGCGCCGATCGGGCGTGATGGAGGGTTTGGGCGGCTTCGGTGCTCTGTTCGATCTCAAGGCGGCGGGGTTCACGGATCCCGTTCTCGTTTCGGCGACTGATGGGGTCGGGACCAAGCTGCGGATCGCGATCGACACGGGCAACTTCGACACGATCGGGATCGACCTTGTGGCAATGTGCGTCAACGACCTCGTGTGTCAGGGGGCAGAGCCATTGTTCTTCCTCGACTATTTTGCCACCGGGAAGCTGGAACTTGATGACGCCACCCGGATCATCGAAGGTATTGCCGAGGGCTGTGCACGCTCCGGTTGTGCGCTTATAGGCGGCGAAACGGCGGAGATGCCCGGCATGTATAGCGATGGCGATTTCGATCTGGCCGGGTTCTCGGTCGGCGCGATGGAACGCGGAACCGCGCTTCCCAGCGGCGTTAAGGCAGGGGATGTCCTGCTTGGGTTAGGCTCGGACGGCGTCCACTCCAATGGTTATTCGCTGGTGCGCAAGGTGGTCGAATTGTCGGGCCTGAACTGGAGCGATGACGCGCCGTTTGGCGGGGGCAGTCTGGGTGAGGCGCTGCTGGCGCCCACGCGACTCTACGTGAAGCCCGCGCTGGCGGCTGTTCGTTCGGGTGGAATTCACGCGCTGGCCCATATCACTGGCGGCGGGCTGACCGAGAACCTGCCGCGTGTCCTGCCGGAAGGTCTTGGGGCGGAGGTAGATTTGGGTACGTGGGATCTGCCGCCTGTATTCCGCTGGCTTTCGGAAACGGCAAGTATTCCTGAAACAGAGATGCTCAAGACGTTCAACTCCGGTATCGGGCTTGTACTGGTCGTTGCCCCCGAACACGCGGAAGAGATTAGCAATCTTCTGCATGACGCCGGCGAAGCGGTGTTCCGGGTTGGTGCCGTGACCAAAAATGCGAGCGTACACTACACCGGGCGCCTTCTTTGAAGCGTGTTGCGATCCTGATCTCGGGCGGCGGGTCCAACATGGTCCGCCTGATCGAGAGCATGGTCGGCGATCATCCCGCTCGTCCGGTTCTGGTTTTGTCGAATGATCCTGCGGCGCCGGGCCTCAAAAGGGCCCAGGAACTCGGCGTTCCGACCGCTGTGGTCGACCACAAGCTCTTCAAGGGTGATCGGGCCGCGTTCGATGCGAAACTTTTGGAACACCTGAACCAAGCCGAACCCGATGTCGTCTGCCTCGCGGGCTTCATGCGGATACTGACTGACGAATTCGTCAACACGTTTTCTGGTCGGATGATCAACATTCACCCCTCGCTCTTGCCGAAATACCGTGGCCTGAACACGCATGCCCGCGCCATCGAGGCCGGCGACGAGGAAGCGGGTTGCACTGTTCATCTGGTGACGCCGGAACTGGATGAAGGCCCGGTCTTAGGACAGGGACGTGTTCCGATTGAACCCGGCGATACTCCGGAAGATTTGGCCGCACGCGTACTGGCGGTGGAGCACCGTCTTTACCCGGCGGTCCTGCGCCGATTTGTCGAGGGCGACCAGACCCCGATTTACCTCGCCTGAGCTTTGACTTTCCTTTTCCTCGCGTAGGGCCTAAACCCTGTTGATCTGCGGGGCAGCCAGTAAGAGCCAAGATTAAAAAAAGAACCGGACGGACATGAAAACGATAACAACTACCGAAGATCTTGCCGCTTTCTGCGCGCATGCAAAATCCTTCGATTATGTGACTGTCGATACTGAATTTCTGCGGGAACGGACCTATTACGCAAAGCTGTGTCTCATTCAATTGGCTGTGCCGGGTGAGGACGAAGACGATGCGGTGCTGGTCGACCCGATTGCGGGGTCCGACATGTCGCTCGACCCCCTCTACGACCTGTTCCGCGATGAAGGTATCGTAAAAGTCTTTCACGCCGCCCGTCAGGATCTTGAGATCTTCTACGTGGAGGGCGGGGTAATCCCGCAACCGCTTTTCGATACCCAGGTCGCCGCCATGGTATGCGATTTCGGCGAGCAGGTCGGCTATGAGACACTGGTGCGCCGCATCGCCAAGGCCAAGGTGGATAAGACCTCGCGGTTTACCGACTGGTCGCGTCGTCCGCTGACCGAGGCGCAGAAGAACTACGCGCTGGCCGATGTTACCCATCTCCGGGAGATCTATGAGTATCTCTCGACCCGGCTCGAGCGCACCAAGCGCCGGGCCTGGGTGGACGAAGAAATGTCGGTGCTGCTGGCGCCCGAGACCTATGTTGTTGCGCCCGGCACCGCGTGGCGCCGCGTCAAGGTACGCAGCACGGCGCCGAAATTCCTCGCGATTGTCCGCGAGCTTGCAAAGTTCCGCGAGGCCCATGCGCAAGAGCGTAACGTTCCGCGCAGCCGCGTCTTCAAGGATGATGCGTTGCTCGAACTGGCCTCCACCAAGCCGCAGAGCGAAAAGGATCTGGGCAAGTCGCGGTTGCTCCTGCGCGAAGCACGGCGCGGCGATATCGCCATTGGCATTCTGGCTGCGGTCAAGGCGGGGGTCAGCTGTCCGCCCGAAGACTTGCCCATGGCACCGGCCGTGCGCGACAAGAGCCAGATCAACGTGGCCTTGGCGGATCTCTTGCGGGTCTTACTGAAGGCCAAGGCGGAGGAGGCGGGCGTCGCTCAAAAACTGATCGCGACGGCCTCTGATCTCGACGATATCGCCATGGGTGATCGCAGTGGTCTCGCCCTGAAGGGTTGGCGCGGTGAGGTGTTCGGCACGGATGCGTTGCGTCTGTGTCGTGGAGAGGTCGCGCTGAGTGCCGAGGATGGCTCGGTCCGGATCATAGATCTGGCGTGATCAGGCGGGGTAGGGGATGTCCCTGCGTCAGCGGCGCACGGAGCGTTGGTTGGTCCGTCCGATCACCACGATTGTGCGAATGGTTTTCAGCTCGGCGCTTGGAATCGCCGCGCCTGCGATGATTTCCCGCGATCGCTGGGTGCCTTGCCGTGTCGGCTCCAAGGGGGCCGAGGCCCGGAATTCATAAACCTTCTCGGCCGGGTTTTCTGACGCAATAGGGATGAGGTCCGCCTCCCAATAACCCTGCGTGCCGGGGACGCCGATCACCCGGACAATCGCTCCCTCTGGCGTAGGATCGACATTGAGCGACAGGATTTGATCGACCAGCGGGCGTGGATCCGCATCCAGCTGCGCGTCGGTCATACGTGCCTCTTCCCTGTCCCCGCCAAACCAGTTGAACGGATTGATCCGGCTGTCGCGAATGCTGCCGCAGGCGCTCAGAGTCAGACAGATCGCCAAAGCTGCGCATATCAGTCGTGTCATGGAAAATCCTCTGCCTGCCGTTGCTCCAACGATTACGCGATAAGTCACGGCTTGAAAAGTCCACGCGGCACTGGACCCTGACGAAGCTGCGGTTTAGGTGAAGGTCAGAGACACACGGGAGATTGCGCAATGGCGCAGGAGACATTCGAAGAGATTGTGGAGACGTTCGAGTTCCTCGAGGATTGGGAAGACCGCTACCGCCATGTGATCGACATGGGCAAGGCGATGGATCCACTCGATGACGCCTTGAAGGTGCCGGCCACGAAGGTGGACGGATGTGCCTCGCAGGTGTGGCTGCATCCCCGGATCACGGGCGCGGGTCCGAACGCAACCTTCGAGTTTGATGGCGAGAGTGACGCCATGATCGTGCGCGGCCTGATCGCTGTGCTCAAGGCGCTTTACTCGGGGTTGAGCGTGCAGGAAGTTGGTCTGGTCGACGCGGTCGCAGAGCTGTCGCGGCTGGGGCTCAATGATCACCTTTCGGCACAACGATCCAACGGTCTGCGCGCTATGGTGGAGCGGATCCGGAGTGTCGCCGCACAAAGTGCAGCCGCCTGAGCTCGTTTAGATAGGACCGGTCAGGTTAGCCCGGCCAAAGTCGTCTCGAGATCACCATACCCTGTCTTTCGCCGTTCATAGGCCAGGCCCAGGCGCGCGGCACAGGCTTGGGCCTTGTCATCGAGCGCCGGATCGTCGGTCTGTGCCAGATAGACCAGCGTCTCGTAATTTCCGAAATACATGTCTCGCAACTCCAGATGGCGGTCGAGCCCGAGCGGCTTGGTGACGAAAGCGTCGAACTGGCGAACCAGGAAATCTGTCAGGTAGAAGGCTGTCACCTCGCCGCGCGCGGCAAAGGCGGCGTTGCCCTCGAAAAAGCTGTAACAATGCGGTCCGGCAACCATCTGGACGCCCAGCCTCTCGCACGCCGCCTCTAACAGCCCGCCGGTGCCGCAATCGGCGTAGACCACGAAGATCTCGTCATACTGATCGCGGTATTTCGCAACCGCTTCCTCCACCGCGCCAGTGATCTTTTCGGGTGTGTTGTGCAGGATCGCGGGCAGGCAGGTCAGATCCATATGATCCCAACCATTGGTCTTCTTGAGGTCGAGGATCTCGCGGGCCAGCGCCCCGCATGCGATCAGCAGAAGCCGCCCTTTGCCATCAGGGGCGGTGCCTTCGGTAGTCAGCTTTGTGTCGTCCGTGCGGGTCATTCGTCCTTCTTTCACAGCGGGTGCCGCGAGGACGCAAAAGGACGGCCCGAAGCCGCCCTTGTCACACCGTCACATTGCCCCGGTGCGGTTGTCAGCCAGCGGCCATCTGGTTGTGCTTGCGGGCGACGAATTCCTTTGCGGTTTCGACAGCCACAGCGGCATCACGGCAATAGGCATCCGCACCAATTGCTTTTCCGAATTCCTCATTCAGGGGCGCACCGCCCACCAGAACGGTGTAATCGTCGCGAATGCCTTTTTCCACCATCGTGTCGATCACGACTTTCATGTAGGGCATCGTGGTGGTCAGCAGGGCCGACATTCCGAGAATATCTGGCTGCTCGGTCTCCAGCGCTTCAAGATAGCTTTCCACCGCGTTGTTGATGCCAAGATCGACCACTTCGAACCCGGCCCCTTCCATCATCATCGAAACGAGGTTTTTGCCGATGTCGTGGATGTCGCCTTTTACCGTCCCGATGACCATCTTGCCGACGCGGGGCGCACCGGTTTCTGCCAGAAGCGGCTTTAGGATGGACATGCCGCCCTTCATCGCATTGGCTGCGAGGAGAACTTCGGGGACGAAGAGGATCCCGTCGCGGAAGTCGTTGCCAACAATCGTCATGCCACCGACCAGCGCTTCGGTGAGCACCCTGTAAGGCGCCCAGCCGCGTTCGAGAAGGATATTCACAGCCTCTTCGATTTCTTCCTTCAACCCGTCATACAGGTCGTCGAACATCTGTTGAACAAGTTCCTCGTCGTCCAGATCGGCGAGGATGAGATCGTCTTCTTCGTCTGACATGCTCGGGTCTCCTTGCACATGGCGGCGTGCGTTAATTATTCCTGTTGTGGCGTCAGAACGTCGCATCAGCGCGACGAATTGCGACACGCGGCTGCTCTCGACCGACTTGGAGGGCCTGTTTTGCGGCTAAATCACACCAATTCGAGGCTCTAAGCGGTTGTTTTCGGTGTTATCCGCGGGATCGGGCGTTGCGGCGAGCCCGGCGCGGCGCGGCGCTGGTATCACCCGTGCCGTCATGTTCGGACGAGAACCCGCCCAGAGCTGCGGCGATCTGCTCCAGCGTGGGTTTTGGTCCCGGCTCCCGATTTTCGAGTGCGGCCCGCATCTGGGCAAGGTGGGCTGGGGTCGTGCCACAGCATCCACCGATGATACGTGCGCCCGCATCGCGTGCCATGCAGGCGTAATCTGCCATCAGCTCAGGGGTGCCATCATAATGAATATGGCCGTCATGGTATTTCGGGATCCCGGCATTGCCCTTGGCGATCACGGGACGCCCAGGTGCGCCATAACCCAGAACCGTGCGCAACAAATCCGACGAGCCGACCCCGCAATTGGCGCCAAAGGCGATTGGTGGATGGGGCAGGCGGTTCACCAGATCGACCATCTGCGGCGCAGTCAGCCCCATCATGGTGCGCCCGGCCGTGTCAAAACTCATGGTCCCGCACCAAGGCATTCCAGCCAGCCGTGCGGCTTCTGCGGCGGCCTTGTATTCCTCGGGGGCAGAGATCGTCTCCACCCAGAGCACATCGGCGCCTCCGGCTTTCAGGCCCTCGGCCTGTTCGTGAAACATTTCAACGGCATCTGCGTGTGTCAGGCTGCCGATGGGCTCCATGATCTCGCCAGTGGGGCCCATGGAACCGGCGACGACCACTGTGCGCCCGGATGCATCCGCGACCTCCCGCCCGATCTCGGCGGCAAGGCGGGACAGCTCAAAAACCCGGTCTTGCGCATTATGGAGCTTCAGGCGGGCAGCGTTGGAGCCGAAGGAGTTGGTCAGAAACAGGTCCGAGCCGGCATCGACAGGTCCCTGGTATAGCTTTTTGATTCTGTCAGGGTGGTCCGCGTTCCAGAGTTCCGGCGCGTCGCCGGAACTGAGCCCCATGTTGAACAGCTCTGTTCCCGTTGCACCATCGGCCAAGAGCCAGTCCCGTTCGGACAGCAGACGACTCAGAGCGTTGTCAGTATGGGTGTCAGGCATGGAAAGGGGTCCCCGAAAGTCGTGGCAGTCAGACATTGAACGCGAATTAAGCCTCCCCGTGC
>JABDPP010000071.1 GCA_013042765.1 Litoreibacter sp. | reverse complement strand
CGGGATGGCGGGTGCGGTTGCAGCGCTGGCCCGCGCGGAATGGGGCGAAGGCCCAAAAATCCTCGTGGTGGAGCCCGAGGCGGCGCCCGCGCTTTACGCTTCGATCGAGGCGGGCAGGCCTGTCTTGGCAGGTGGGCCGGTCTCCTCGATGGGACGGCTGGATTGCAAAGAACCGTCGCTTATCGCGCTCAAGGGACTCGCGCGTGATGCCGATTTTTTCGTCACCATCAGTGATGAGGCGGTTGAGGAGAAGCTGCCGGTTCTCGAGGCGGCGGGGGTTGCGACCTCGCCCTCGGGTGGTGCCTGTCTCGCGGTCTTGCTGGCTTGCGGGGCGGAGGCAGACGAATGGGGTCTTGGCGCAGGCAGCCGGGTTCTGGCGTTCCTAAGCGAAGGGCCGCAGGAATGATCCAGCCCGAACGCGGCTTTGCAACGGAGGAATTCCGGGGTCGGGTTCAAGCGGCGCAGTCTCTGATGGAGCATGCCGGTCTTGCGGCGCTGTTGCTGACCACCGAACCGGAGGTCCGCTACTTCTCGGGCTTTTTGACCCGCTTCTGGGAAAGCCCGACGCGCCCTTGGTTCCTGATCGTACCGGCCATTGGAGATCCGGTGGCCGTGATCCCGGCTATTGGCGCTGCGTTGATGGCGCGCGGCTGGATCCGTGATATCCGCACATGGCGCGCGCCCGACCTCGATGATGATGGTGTTTCGCTTCTGGCCCAGACCCTGCGCGAACTGGTCGGATCCGATGGGGTCGTAGGAATGCCAATGGGGCATGAAAGCCACCTTCGCATGCCTCTGGCCGACTACCACCGGCTGGCTGAGAGCCTCGGGTCGGTCAAGCTGCAGGACGACGCTGACATTATGCGCCGCCTGCGGATGGTCAAATCTGAGGCAGAGATTTCCAAGATCCGACGCGCGTGCAGCATCGCCAACCGTGCGTTTGACCGCGTGCCCGAGATCGCAACCGAGGGGCAGGCGCTGGAGAAGGTCTTTCGCCATTTCCAGATGCTCTGTCTTGAGGAGGGAGCTGACTGGGTGCCCTATCTGGCCGGAGCTGCGGAACCAGGAGGGTACAGCGACGTGATTTCACCGGCGAGCGACCGGCCGATGGAACGCGGCGATATCCTGATGCTCGACACCGGGCTCATCTGGGACGGGTATTTCTGCGACTTCGACCGGAATTACGCCGTCGGGGAAGCGGGATCCGAAACCAAGGCCGGGTATGCAAAGCTGATCGAGGCCGTTGAGGCGGCCCGACACATCGCACGTCCAGGGGCGACGGCGGCGGATCTGTTTCACGAGATGGACCGGATCCTGACCGGGGGCGCAGGCGGCTCCGACACAGGCCGACTTGGCCACGGGCTTGGCATGCAACTGACAGAATGGCCTTCGCTGATCGCGGATGATCATACGGTGCTCGAGATGGGCATGGTCCTGACGCTGGAGCCCGGGGTCGAGGTCGCACCGGGTCGCATACTGGTTCACGAGGAGAACATCGTGATCCGAGAGGCTGGCTGTGAGATGTTGTCGGACCCTGCGCCGGGGGACCTTCCAATTCTGGGGAACGTCACATGACGGTTTTTTCCTACACGCTCGACGAGACGTCCGATCCCTCCATGGGGCTGATCGTTCTGCAATCCGATGAAACTATCGAAGATGATTTCCGGCGACTTCTTCCCGGATCGGTAACGCTACATGTCAGTCGCGTCCCGAGCGCCCCGGAAGTCACCCGTGAGACGCTGGCGCAGATGGAGGGGCACATAAGGGCAACAGCGGATCGGCTGCCCGGCGTCACCCCTTATGCGGTGATCGGGTATGGCTGCACCTCCGGCACGGCCGTGATCGGGCAGGCGCGGATCGATGAATTGGTTAAGCATGGCGCACCGACAGGCGCTGTGAGTGAGCCGGTTTCGGCCCTGATTGCCGCCTGCGGGGCTTTGGGGGTCACCCGTCTGGCGTTCCTGTCGCCATATATTGCGGAGGTGTCACAACATCTGCGGGATGTTCTGGCGACCAACGGGATCGCAACGCCGGTCTTCGGTTCTTTCAACGAGGCGGAGGAGGCGAAGGTCTCGCGCATCGGGCGGGCCTCGCTGATCGAGGCTGCACTGGAATTGGCCGCCGAGCCGGAAGCAGAAGCGATCTTTATGTCCTGCACCAATTTGTGCACGCTGGACGTGATTGACGAGATCGAACAGCGCAGCGGCAAGCCGGTTTTGTCGAGCAACCAGGTGCTGGCATGGCATATGTGCCGGCTGGCTGGTGTGGCGACAGCGCGAGGGCCCTTTGGCAAGTTGTTAGGGACCCCGTAACGCGGAGCTCTCGCACCACGATCAGGTTTCGAAGACTTCCACGGCCATCACCGCCACGCAATCACCCTGCTGGACCAGCCCGGGGAAATGGCGCGCAATCAGCAGCCCACTCATTTTAGCGCTGATTTCCTGAGGTGCGCGCCCGGTATGTCCGGTCTCCCAGATCCGGGCGATGACATCACCCCGGCGCAGCTCGCTTCCCAGTGTAGCCATGTACTCGATCATCCCGCCGTCAGACGCGAAGTGGAAACAGTCGTCGCCGGGCTGTATCAGGCTGCGGCTGGGGGCGCGCTCGGGCGTGCCATCCAGTATACCTTCGTGGATCAGGAGATTGCGCATGCCCTTTCGGGCGATCGACACCGTTTCAGGTGTGGTGCTTGCGCCACCGCCCAGTTCGGTTGTCACGAATGTCTTTCCGAGCGCCTCGGCTGCATCGTCGTACATGCCCACGGCATCGATCTCCCGCATCTCGAGCGAGAAGGGCGCGTTGAAAGCATCCCGCGCAGCCCTGCACCGCGCGAACTGGGCCGCATCGTCGAGGATATGACAGGCGGCAAAGGGTAGAAAATCCAGTGACCTTCCGCCGGAGTGGAAATCAAGCACCACGTCGGCGCGCGGCAGCAGGTAGCGCTGGAAATAATCCGCGATCTTTTCGCTCGGCGTGCCGTCGGAGCGACCCGGGAAAATCCGGTTCATATTGCCGCCATCAAAGGGCGACGTGCGCGATCCCGCCCGAAAGGCGGGAAGGTTCATGAAGGGGATGATGATCACGCAGCCGGTGATCTGCTCTGGTGCGAGCGTTGCAGCCAGATCGACCAGCGCCAACGGACCTTCGTATTCATCCCCGTGATTGCCCCCGGTCAGAAGTGCCGTCGGGCCTTTGCCGTTGCGCAGGACCGTGATCGGGATCTGAAGCGAGCCCCATGCACTGTCGTCGCGGCTGTGGGGCAGGATCAGATGTCCGTGCTGCACGCCTTCTGCATCGAGATCGACGCTGGTGGTCATGGACGTCTCGCGCATCGCTTTACTCCTTCACAACCAGATCACGCGGGGTGGTACACAGGCATTCTGCACCGGCCTCGGTGATCAGGATCGGTTCGGTGATCTCGAGCCCGCCATCATCTAGCCAAAGCGCGGGCATGAAATGGAAGGTCATCCCGGGTTCCAGCACCGTCTCGTCGCCCTGGCGGAAGGACATCGTCCGCTCGCCCCAGTCCGGCGGATAGGAAAGCCCGATTGCGTAGCCGCAGCGGCTGTCTTTCTCAAATCCCAGCCGATTGAGCGTTGAGTTGAAAGCGCGGGCGACCTGCGCACAGGTGTTGCCGGGTTGTGCAGCCTCGAGTCCGGCTTCGGTTGCCTCCAGAACGGCCTTGGTCGCGTCGATATATTTCCGCGGAGGCTTGCCCAGAAACAGCGTGCGCGACTGGGGGCACTGGTAGCGCCGATGCGCACCGGCGATCTCGAAAAACGTGCTGGCGCCGCGCTCGAGCGGCGTGTCGTCCCATGTCAGATGAGGGGCGGTTGCATCCGCCCCTGAGGGCGCCATGGGCACAATGGCCGGGTAGTCGCCCCAATGTCCGTCAGCGCCGGAAATCCCGGCATGGTAGATCTCGGCAATCAGCACGTTTTTCTTCATGCCTGGTTCGGCCCGCTCGCGTATCACCGCGTGCATCTTCTCCACGATTGCGGCGGCCCGGCGCATATAGGTGATTTCGGTAGGAGATTTTACGGCCCTTTGCCAGTTCACGAGGCCCGTGGCATCGCTGAACTGCGCCTCGGGAAGGGACTTGGTCAGGCTCAGATAGGCAGCGGCGGAGAAATAGTAATTGTCCAACTCGACCCCGATCCGGCCCGCGCCCCAGCCCCGGGCTGAGATCAGCTCTGCCAGTTGGCTCATCGGGTGTTTCTCGGGATTCTGAACAAAGCTGTCGTCATAGCCGACAATGTCATCGCTTCCCATAAAGACCGTGCGCCTTGCGCCATTGGCATCCATCGCGCGACCCCACCAGACCGGGGCGCCGTCAAGCCCCAGAACAACTCCCTGATGGACATAGAAGGACCAGCCGTCATACCCGGTGAGCCATGCCATGTTGGACGGATCGGTCACGAAGAGCGTGTCGAGACCGGCGTCGCTCATTGCGGCGCGGGTCTTTGCGATGCGCTGATCGAACTCTTCTTGCGGGAAATTCAGGGCAGGGGGCATGGCACGGGATCCGCGGTGACAACTGATCCCGGCCAGCCTGTCCGGAACGGGGCGATGTGGCAATCCTTGATTGCACCTGGATCGTCGAACGCCTGACCTGAACGCTTGCTAAAACCCGTGTCATGTGGCGTTCTGCGCAGAACAGGCCCAGTGCTGCAGAAGGACTTGCATGGAGACGTTCTACGACATGGTGATCAGGGGCGGTCAGATCGTGACCGCTCAAGGATCTTATGCTGCTGATCTGGCCATTGGCGGCGGCAAGATCGTGGCGATCGGCTCCGAATTGCGCAAGGGTGCGCAGGAGATTGACGCCAGCGGCAGGCTTGTGATGCCCGGTGGGGTCGATCCACATGCCCATATCGAGCAATTGTCCGGCATGGGCGTGATGAATGCCGATACGTTCGAGACGGCGACGCGCTCTGCGGCGATGGGCGGCACGACCTCCGTCATCAGCTTTGCGGCCCAGCAGAAGGGCCAGCCCCTGTCGGAGGTGGTCAGCGACTACGCCGCACGCGCGGCGCGGGGCGCGATGATAGACCATGCGTTCCACCTGAGCGTATCGGACATCACGGCGCCGGGGTTCGATACGGATCTGGCCCGGTTGATCGGCGAGGGGCATCGCTCTATCAAGATATTCACGACCTACAACATCAAGCTCGGTGACCGTGAGATCCTGCACGTGCTGGCGCGAGCGCGTCTGCACGGGGCTCTGGTCTGCGTGCATGCCGAGAATGACGGTCTGATCGGTTGGGCTAAGGACGCCCTGATCGCGGCGGGACGCACCGCCCCCAAACATCACGCGCTGTCGCATCCGAGATTGGCTGAGATCGAGGCGGTGGCCCGCATGTGCCGCTTTTCCGAGTTTTTCGGCCAGCCAGTGATGCTGTTTCATATCTCGGCCACTGAAAGCCTCGACGTGATCCGCGCGGCGCGGGCGCGGGGCGTTCCGGTGCGGGCTGAAACCTGCCCGCATTACCTTCTGATGACCGCGGATGTGTTGGACCAGCCCGGTCTTGAAGGCGCGAAATGGATGTGCTCGCCGCCGCAACGGGCAGACGCGGATCAGGACGCTTTGTGGGCTGCCCTGGAAGCCCGCGAGCTGGAGATCATTTCGTCGGATCATGCCCCTTACCGCTATGATGAAAGCGGCAAGCTGAGTGCCGGGCCTGATGCGGGCTTTCATGAGATTGCCAACGGTCTGCCGGGTCTGGAGACGCGGTTGCCGCTTCTCTTTGACGCGATGGTGTCGCGCGGGCGGCTCGGGCCGGAGGCATTTGTCCGGCTTACGTCAACGGCTCCGGCGCAGCTCTACGGGCTGGACAGCAAGGGCCGACTTGAGGTCGGGGCGGATGCGGATGCGGTGATCTGG
>JABDPP010000065.1 GCA_013042765.1 Litoreibacter sp. | reverse complement strand
GTGCCGCGCTTGGCGGGTTGCCCGCGATCCTTTCGATGGCCGGCGCACCAGAGGTTCCGGATCTGGTGGTGGAATGCGCAGGCCACGGCGGGCTGCGTGAACATGGCGTATCGGTGCTGGAACGTGGGTGTCCGCTGTTAACCGCCTCGATCGGCGCGCTGGCGGATGATGCGCTCCACACCGCGCTGCGGGATGCGGCACAAGCCGCTGGCAGCCGTCTGCATCTGGCCACCGGCGCGATCGGCGCGCTGGACGCGATCGGGGCCGCGCGCGTGGGCACGTTGAAATCAGTGACCTATACGGGCCGCAAACCGCCGCGCGGCTGGGTTGGCTCGCGTGCCGGGGAGGTGCTTGAGCTTGAGGCCATGACCGGTCCCGCACAGGCCCATTTCGACGGTACGGCCCGCGATGCGGCGCTGCTCTATCCCAAGAATGCAAACGTGGCCGCGGCGGTGGCTCTGGCCGGGCTCGGCTTTGACGCCACCCGCGTTCAGCTGATTGCGGATCCCGGCGCCACGGCGAATATTCACGAGATCCATGCGGAAGGCGATTTCGGCAGCCTGCGCTTCGAGATTGCGGGCAACACGCTGCCGGGCAATCCGCGCACCTCGGCGCTGGCGGCGATGAGCATGGTCAAGGAGATCGCGGCCATGTCGGCCCCGGTCGGTTTCTGAGCGCGCGATCGCAAAAGCGGCCGTCTCAGGCCTGTTTGTCAGCCTTCAGTTCTGCCTTGTCATAGGCTTCGATGATCCGCGCGACGAGCGGATGACGCACCACGTCCTTGGCCGTGAAGTAGTTGAACGACACGCCCTTCACGTCGTTCAGAAGCGCCTCGGCATCGCGCAGGCCGGACTTGACCCCGCGCGGCAGGTCGACCTGTGAGCGGTCGCCGGTAATCACCATGCGCGAGCCTTCGCCCAGACGGGTCAGGAACATCTTCATCTGCATGGTGGTGGCGTTCTGCGCCTCGTCAAGAACGACGAAAGCGTTCGACAGCGTGCGCCCACGCATAAAGGCCAGCGGCGCGATCTCGATGCGCTTATCTTCGATCAGCTTGGCGGTCTGCTTGCCGGGCAGGAAATCATTCAGCGCGTCATAGAGCGGCTGCATATAGGGATCGACCTTGTCTTTCATGTCACCGGGCAGGAAGCCGAGCCGTTCGCCTGCCTCCACCGCCGGACGGCTGAGAATGATCCGGTCGACATTGCCGGTCAGAAACATCGACACGCCAACAGCGACCGCAAGATAGGTTTTGCCGGTGCCGGCGGGGCCGATGCCAAAGCCAAGCTCGTTTTGGTAGAGCGCGGTGACGTAATCCTTCTGCGCCTGGGTGCGGGGCTCAACCGTCTTCTTGCGGGTCTTGATCTCGACCTGTCCGCCCTTGAACATCTCCAGCTGGTCGCCGTCGCGGGATCCTGTGCCCTTGTCGGAGTCGCGCATCCGGATCTCGGCATCGATATCGGCGGGCTCCACCGGCTTGCGGGCCTCAAGCCGTGCGTAAAGCGCGTTGAGCACCCGTGCGCCCTCGCCACGCGCCTCACCCATCACCGCAAGCTGGTTGCCGCGCCGGATGATCTGGACGTCGAGGATTTGTTCTATATGAGCGAGGTTCCGGTCAAATTCTCCGCAAAGATCAATCAGCAGCCTGTTATCTGGAAACTCCATGAGAAGTTCATGGTCTGGATCTTCCGCGCTGGGCGGGTTCAGGGCGCTAAATGTCAATCCGATCTCCCTCGCTGACTATACAAGTGATGGTGCCAAGTCAGACGATCCGACGCAAGACCTTGCGTGAAAACTTCACAAAACTTAAACATTGCAGCAGGTAAAGGAGGCGGCAGGCGCCGAGCTCAGATCGAATCGGCAAGATCGGTGCCTTTGAAATCCCCGATTGCATATCCATTGGGCGCAACGCCCGAGCAGACCGGCTTTCCGTCACGATCCAGACGTGTCGACAGGTAGCCCTCGATCCCGTCATCGATGATCCAGTGATCACAGCCGCGCGGATCGACCCAGATGCCCGCCTTCAAAGTGCTGAGATCCTTGGCCCGCTCGCTGAACAGCCCGTCGCCGTAATCGCGCGTGGTATCGCCCCGGTTGCCTTCGCCAACGATGCCGCAACCGCCCGACAGCAGGGCCAGCGCCGCAAAAGCTCCGGCCACCCTGCCTTTGATGCCCAGCGCACTCATCGTGCGGGCCGGTCATGGCAGACGGGTTTGCCGTCGCGGGTCAGGTGCGGGGTCATGAAGCCCTCGAAGCCGTCATCCATCACCCAGTGCTCACAGCCGTCGGGGTCGATCCAGACGGTCGGGGTGTATTTCTCTGCTTTCACGAAACGCCGTGTGTCGCGCCCGACATCACTTTCTGTCGCCTTGCGGTAGCCGTCCTTGGTCCAGACAAAAAGCTCCTCCGCCAGACCGCCGCCACATACCGAGACGCCGATCACAAGCCCGAGCAACCCTGCCCGACCACGCCGCATCACATCTCCAGATCCGAAATCCGATAGTTTCTTCATGTCGCATCCCCTCGACACGGGCCATAAAGGCCGACACTCAATCACTGTTCGAAACGCTCTCGAACAGGTTAAGTATTCATCAAAATCTTGTCTGAAAGAAGATAAATTTGTCTATATCTGGGGTTTCACACCCAATTTCGGGGATTTTCCGCGGATTTATGCCGGGAATCCGGAACGCAATAGAGCCAGATCAGCCCGCCAACAGCTTTCCCGAGAGCGAATTCGGCGCAGACGCCTCGATCCTCACTTTGCGAATCTGACCCAGATCCGCGGCATCCGCCATGACATGCACCGCATGGAGATATTCCGACTTGCCGATCAGCTGTCCCGGCAGGCGACCGGGCTTTTCGAACAGCACGAGGACGTCGCGGCCCACCATGCTGTCCTGCGCGGCGCGCTGCTGCTCGCCCAGCAATTCCTGCAGGCGGTAGAGCCGCTCCTGCGCGATCTCACCGGGCACGTCTTCTTTTTCCGCGGCAGGAGTGCCGGGACGCGGCGAGTATTTGAATGAATAGGCCTGTCCGTAGCCGACCTCGCGCACCAGCGCCATCGTGTCCTCGAAATCCTGATCGGTCTCGCCGGGGAAGCCGACGATGAAATCGCCTGACAAAAGCAGGTCGGGCCGCGCGTCGCGGATCCGGTCGATCAGCCGGATGTAGCTTTCGGCGGTGTGCTTGCGGTTCATCGCCTTGAGGATCCGGTCCGAGCCCGATTGCACTGGCAGATGCAGATAGGGCATCAGCTTGTCGCAGGTGCCATGCGCCTCGATCAGCGCGTCGTCCATGTCGTTGGGATGGCTTGTGGTGAACCTGATCCGGTCGAGGCCGTCGATCTCCGCCAGTTGCCAGATCAGCCCGGCCAAACCCTGATCATGGCCGTGATAAGCGTTGACGTTTTGGCCCAGAAGCGTGATCTCCCGCACACCACGATCAACGAGGCCCTGTGCCTCACGCACGATCCGCTCGGACGGGCGGCTGACCTCCGCCCCGCGGGTATAGGGCACCACGCAGAAGGCGCAGAACTTGTCGCAGCCCTCCTGCACCGTGAGGAACGCCGTCGGTCCGCGTTTCGGCAGCGCCTCACCGGATTTGCCGCGCTTGGGCAGATGCTCGAACTTGTCTTCCTCGGGAAAATCGGTGTCCAGCGCGGGTTGGCCGGCATTTACCTTGGCCATCAGGTCAGGCAGGCGGTGATAGGTCTGCGGACCGACCACCAGATCGACCAGCGGCTGGCGGCGCATGATCTCCGCCCCTTCGGCCTGCGCCACGCAGCCCGCAACGCCGATCTTGAGGTCGGGGTTTTCGTCCTTGAGAGCGCGCAGGCGCCCCAGTTCGGAATAGACCTTCTCGGCGGCTTTCTCGCGAATATGGCAGGTGTTGAGCAGGATCATGTCGGCCTGATCCATCTGCTCGGTGGTCTCATACCCATCCTCGCCCAGGGCCTCGGCCATGCGCTCACTGTCATAGACGTTCATCTGACAGCCATAGGTCTTGATAAACAGTTTCTTAGAAGCCGACATGCGATCACCCGTCAGTTGTGACGCGCGGCTTACCTCAGAAACTGGCATCTTGCAATTCAACAGCGCTTGGTCTTGGGTGAGGCAAACCGAGGCAGGCCCGGACAGTAATGCAGTTCTCTTCCCTTTCAGCCTTCGCGAGCACGGCCGCGGGTGCCGTGCGCACGAAAGGTCCGATTGCGCTGGTGCTGCTCGAAGACGCGGTGGAGGCTCATTCCACCGTGGCCCATTGCCAGAGCGCGGGCTTCCGCGAGGTCTTCGTCTTCGGCACGGCCGACCTGCTGGACGGCGCTCTGGCGGATGCGGATGAGACCGTGCACACGATCGTCCATGACATGCACGGGCCCGACGCGCTGGCCGCGGCGGTCAACAGCGCGATCCGGGCCTATCCCGAGATCTGGATGCATTACTGCTACAACACCGAATATCTGTTCTTTCCGTTTTGCGAGACCCGCAACATACGCGAACTGATCGCATTCAATATCGAGGAACGCCGCGACACGATCATGACCTTCGTCATCGATCTCTATTCCAACGATCTGGGCCGCAACCCCGATGCGGTCTCGCTGGAAGACGCCCATCTCGACCGCTCCGGATACTATGCCCTGGCCCGCCATGACGCGGAAGGCCCCCCGCTCGACCGCCAGCTCGACTTCTTCGGCGGGCTGCGCTGGCGGTTCGAGGAACATGTCCCCTGGACCCGTCGCAAGATCGATCGCGTCAGCCTGTTCAGATCCTTCAAGGGACTTGAACTGCGCCCCGACCACACCTTCAACGAGCCAGAATACAACACCTATACCTGCCCGTGGCACCACAGCCTGACGGCCAATATATGCTCGTTCCGCACGGCCAAGGCGCTGATGTCGAACCCGGGGTCGATGTATGCGATCCCACATTTCTGGTGGACCAATTCAACCCGGTTTGAATGGAACTCGAACCAGCTGATGGAGCTGGGCCTGATGGAGCCCGGCCAGTGGTTCTGAGGGGCCGGCGGCCCGCCCCTTTTCAGTTCTCCCGAAATATCCCGGGGTCCGGGGCAGCGCCCTGGCCCTTGCGCCGGATCTCTCAGCCGCCGCGCGCGGGAAAGAGCCCGGTCAAAGCGCGCTTAACCAACCCGCTGATCTTCGGGCGCGCCTCCACCACGTAAGGCACCGGCCGGCACACATCCATCGCGGCCACGCCAACCCGCGCCGTCAGGGCGCCGTTGACGATCCCTTCTCCAAAGCGGCGCGACAGCCGCGACATCACGCCCGCGCCGGCGACGGACCCGATCAGGTCATCGCCCACTGCCACAGCGCCAGTGGCCACCAGATGGGTCAGAACCGCGCGCGTCAGCCGCCAGCTGCCAAGCGTGCCCGACCGGCCGCCGTAAATCTCGGAGATCCTGCGGATCATGCGCAGGTTGGCGGTCAGGGCCACCGCCAGATCGGCCAGCGCGATGGGCACCACGGTGGTGACAGCAGCGACCTGCCGCGCGGCGCTCTCGATCTCGCCCCGGGCGGCCGCGTCGAGCGGCGCCATGAGATGCTGGTCAAGCACCCCAATGAGGCCATCGGCATCGAACTGGTCCTCAAGCTGCCGGTTGACCTGCTCCCGGGCATCCGCCAGCTCGGGCCGTTGATTATAAAAACTAATGAGCTGCCCCGCCGCCTGGCGCGCCGCTTTCAGATCCTGTGCCGCAAGCGCTGTCTCCGCCGCGCCGCGCAACCCGTCGATCCGGCGCATCCGGCTGAGCGCCAGCACCTCGCGCAGCGCCAGCCCGAGAAGGCTGAGAACAAGAACACCGGCCAGCCCCGTGGCGGCCCAGCCCAGCACCGGCATCCGCTCCAGCAGGCCCGCGACGAAATCCCATGCCATGATCGAAGCGGTGAGCCCCACAAACGCCACCAGCGACGCGAGAAAAAGCCTGACCAGCAGGGACGGCTTTCGGGCGGCCAGTGCGGCCAGCGTCTGCATCGTCTGTCCCGTCAGGGCCGGATCAGCCGTCAATTCCCCGCCCGACGCATCGCGCTCGGGCACTGGCGGTGCGGTGTCGGGGGTTTCCTGCGCGGCGCTGTCCATCTCGATGACAACGGGGCCCGGTCGTGGCGCTGGGGTCTTGCTCATCTCAGGCGATCTCCGATCAGGAATTCGGCGGCGCGGTCGAGCCGGATATGCGGCAAGCCCTCGGCCCCGCCTTGTGACAGGCGCGCGGGGGCGAAATCCATTGCGGCGTAATCGGCATCGAGCCATCTCTCGGCCCCGTCCCGCGCGGGGCCAAGGATCTGCGACGGGTCTTCGGGCAGCGCGCCCGCGTAGAAGGCGGCGTCCTGACCCGACGACAACAGGCGTCCGCGCACCATGTCGAGCGCCGTGCCGTCGTGATCGACGCTCTGCTCCACCGTGGCCCGTACCGAGGCCAGCGACATGGCCGACGTGGCGGCGCCTGCGAATTCGGCCCGGTCTCTGGCCTCGCGCAAGAGCGCCCGCATGATCGCGGTCAGCCGGGCGTGCTGGGCGTGATGCAGGTGATCGGCTTTGGTCGCCGCGAACAGAATCTTTTCGACCCGCCGACCCATGAAGATCTGGCCGAGCCATGTGTTCTGGCCCGGGCGGAAGGCTGCAAGGATATCGGCCATCGCCGCGCGCATGTCCTCCACGGCCTGCGGACCGGAATGGATCGCGCCCAGCGCATCGACGAGGACGATCTGGCGGTCGATCCGCGCGAAGTGATCGCGGAAGAACGGCTTGACCACCTTGGCTTTATAGGCCTCGTAGCGGCGCTCGAACTCGCGGTAGAGGCTGGCGCGCGGCGCGCGGTCTTCCAGCGCCATCGGCGCGAAGGTCAGAACCGGCGAGCCCTCCAGGTCACCGGGCAGCAGGAAGCGGCCGGGCGTGCAATCGCTCAGACCCGCGGCGCTGATCTCGCGCAGATAGGCGGTGTAGAGCGTGGCGAGGGTTCGCGCCGTGGTTTCCTCAAGTTTGGCGGCGGGATCGGTCCCGCCCAGCGCGGCCATATAATCGGCAGCCTGCGTGCGGGTGTCGGCACGCGCGAGGCTGGCGCGCGACCATTCCGCATAGCTTTTGTCCAGAAGTCCGAGATCGAGCAGCCATTCGCCGGGATAATCGACGATATCAAGATGCACGGTGCGCGGCCCGGAGAGCCCGCCCAGAAGACCCGTCGGCTGCACGCGCAGGGACAGGCGAAGCTGGGAGATCGAGCGTGTGGAACTGGGCCAGATCGGATCCGGGTCGGTCAGCGCCTCGAGATGGTTTTCGAAATCGAACCGCGGCACCGTGTCGTCGGGTTGCGGGTGCAAATAGGCCGCCTGAATGCCGCCGGAACTGGCCGCGCGCAGTTGTGACATCCGGCTCCGGTTCATCAGGTTGGCCACCAGCGAGGTGATGAATATGGTCTTGCCGGCGCGGCTCAGCCCGGTGACGCCCAGCCGGACGGTGGGCTCGAACACGCCGGAGATGGTCTGGCCCGCGCCCTCGACCCTGCGTCCGATCCCGTCAACAATATCGTTCAGTATCACCGGTGTCTCCCGCGCCCTGATCCTCTACATAAGGGCGCGCGGGCGGCCTGTGTAGAGGCTTGGCACCCGTTGCTGCAACGGCTATGCGGGGGCATGCCCAGATATGCCCTTAAAATCGAGTATCACGGCGCGCCCTTTGCCGGGTGGCAACGTCAGGACGGCCCGGCCTCCGTGCAGGGCGCGATCGAGGCGGCGTTGCGCAAGCTGGAACCCGATTGCCCGGGAATTGCCGCGGCCGGGCGCACGGATGCGGGTGTGCATGCGTTGGCGCAGGTGGCCCATTGCGATATGGCGAAAACTTGGGATCCATTCCGGCTGTCAGAGGCGCTGAACTACCACCTCAAGCCACTGCCGGTGGCGATCCTCGAGGCTGCCGAAGTGGCGGAGGACTGGCACGCGCGGTTTTCGGCCCGTGAGCGGCGCTACCTGTTTCGCCTGTTGTCGCGGCGGGCGCCGGCCACCCATGACGCAGGGCTGGTCTGGCAGATCAATCACATGCTTGACCTCGGCGCGATGCAGGAAGGGGCGCGACACCTGATCGGGCGCCATGACTTCACCACCTTCCGCTCGACCATGTGCCAGGCCAAATCACCGGTGAAAACGCTGGACACGCTGCAGATCGAGGAGATCGCGAAGCCCTATGGTGCCGAATACCGCTTCGAGCTGTCGGCGCGGTCCTTCCTGCACAACCAGGTGCGCAGCTTCGTGGGCACGCTGGAACGGGTCGGGGCGGGGTCGTGGGCGCCAGACGATGTGCAAACGGCACTTGAAGCGCAGGACCGCGCCGCGTGCGGCCCGGTCTGCCCACCCGAGGGGCTCTACCTCGCGGGTGTCAGCTACCCCAACGATCCGTTCAGCGAGAGTTAACGACGCTGGCGCGTTAGGGTCTGCTTGTCAGGGGGTCCGGGGTGTGCACGGCCTGCTGTTCAATTGCGTCGCTCCGGCATCCCGCAACGTAGCGCTGCAAAAGCCCGATATAGAAATTGATCTCGTCCTGACGCAGATCAATCTCGCCCAACCGCCGGGCGATGGCATCATGATTGCTGTTGATACCGGCAGGTCCAGCCGCCTTGGAAAAGGCTGCGATGTCAAAGAGCGGCGTCACGATATCGCGCAGCACCTCCACCGCGATCTTCTCGCGCATCGTGGCGCTGTCCAGCGTCATAGAGGGGTCGAATTTGAAGCAGGATTTGATCGCTCCGACGTAGTGGCGAAACCGCATCATGATGACCTCGGCCCCATCGTCGAGACGGGTCAGCAGGACCCGCAGGCCCGACAGGATCAGCCCCGGCATGGAGATATCAAGCTCGGGATAGGACATGACACGGCTGCTATCGTCGATCCGCCCAAGCACCGAACGGATCTCACCGGCGAGCGGAGCCGCGAAAACATCGTCGACCGCGCGCGCGGGCTTAAAGGAATAGCGGTTCCGGAGATCCGACAGGATCAGTTCCGTGGAGGTGACCCGAAGATCACCGCCCGGTGCGCGGCTCAGGTGAATGACGAACGTGTCTTTATCGCCCGGATCTGACTTTTGTATATCTGGCATCGAGTTCCCCAACTCATTCGAATCCCCATTCTCATGCGACTCTTCACCGAAGCCCCAACTTCGATAGGACTGATTAGCGCGCAGAGTGTTAACAAAGTGTTTACGAATTCTAACGAAACTAAAATAAATCCTGACATATACCGGCGAAGCGCATAGGCTGGGCCCATATTTTATTACGCTTTTTTAAACGAGTGATTTTGTGAAGCAGGCTGTTTATGGCTGACCCGAAGAAGGCCAGCGATCGTGACGCAGGGGATACCTCCCCGATCATCATTGGAATTGGCTCCTCGGCGGGCGGGCTTGAAGCCCTGCGCGCGCTGGCCTCCCGGCTGCCGTCAAATATCGGCTGTGCCTACGTCGTCGTCCAGCACATGTCGCCGCAGCACAAGAGCCTGATGACCAGCCTGATCGACCGCGAGACGGCCCTGAGCGTTGTCGATGTCGAGGACGGGGTCGCGCCGCAACCCGATACGATCTATGTCACGCCGCCGCGCCATGACGTGATGTTTCGGGCGGGCCGGTTGCGCCTTATGCCCGCCAGCACCGATGCGGCCAAACCCAAGCCCTCCGTCGACCGGTTCCTGCTGAGCCTTGCCGAAGAGATTGACGAGCGCGCCGTCGCGGTGATCCTGTCGGGCACCGGATCGGACGGCGCGTACGGGGTGCAGGCGATCCGCGAGGCCGGTGGCATCACCATCGCGCAGGATGACGAGAGCGCGAAATATGACGGCATGCCCAATGCGGCGGTCCGCACGGGTTGCGTCGATCTGGTGTTGAAACCCGATCAGATCGCCACCCACCTGAGAAAGATCCTGCAATCGGCGGGAAATCTGGAGGCGTTTCAGGAGGATTCCGGCGCGGCGTCTTCGCTGGCGGGGCTTCTGCAGATTGTTCTGGCCCGCACAAGGGTCGATTTCCGCGAATACAAGACCACGACAGTTCAGCGCCGGGTCGAGCGCCGGATGACCGCGATGGGCTGTGCGTCGAGCGCGGATTACGTCACGCTGTGCCGCAACAGCCCGCGTGAGATCGATGCGTTGTTCAAGGACCTTTTGATCTCAGTTACGCGGTTTTTCCGCGACAAAACTGAGTTTGAAGGCTTCGCCGCCGCACTCCGGGCGCTTGTGGCGCAGAAACCGCAAGGTCCGCTGCGGATCTGGGTGGCGGGCTGCGCCACCGGTGAAGAGGTCTATTCGATCGCAATCCTGCTCGCTGAGGCGATGGGCGGCCCCGACGCGCTGGCCGCCTCCAACACGCAGATCTTTGCCACCGACATCGACCGCAACGCGCTCGATGTCGCGCGGCGCGGAGAGTATTCCCAAGGCG
>JABDPP010000063.1 GCA_013042765.1 Litoreibacter sp. | reverse complement strand
TCTTGTTGCCGTCGATTAAGGCATGGCCGGCCGGACGCGGCAGCGCTGCAACAGCCCGACACATGGCAAGGTGGGACGCATGATAGATGTTGAGCTCATCGATCTCCGCAACACTGGCCTCCGCGATGGCATAGGTCGACGTAGAGGTGATCACCTCGAAGAGCTGATCCCGACGCGACGCGCTGAGTTTCTTTGAATCGTTCAGACCATCCGGAATGTTCTCCGGATCGAGGATCACCGCAGCCGCGGTCACAGGCCCGGCCAAGGGGCCGCGCCCGACCTCATCCACGCCAGCAACAGCCGGAATGCCGGATGCGATCAGGTCACGTTCATAGTTGAAATCAGGTCCGCTCTGCATGACAGTGTTCAACCCTGTCGCGCGCGGCGAGGCAACCCAAAAGGGGCGGCCCAAAGGACCGCCCCTCCTAGTTTGGAGAAGATACTGCTCAGGTTCTCCAGCCATATTTCCGCAGGCACCGGGGTGTGTAGAAAACCCGGGGGCCGCTATTGGTGCGCGCTTCGCGGCGGCAATTGGCGGGCGGGCGGATACGGGCCTCACGCTGCAGGCAACGGGCACCGTAGACTTCGCGAACCCCTCGGTGGGTCCATTGCTCCCGCAGACATCTGCGCGGTGCGACCTTGTAGAACCGCTTCGGTTTTTTCCGGTAGATGAGGCCACGCTCCCCACGGGGACGGTTCTGATACCTGTATTGCCGGGTAGCGGGTGCATCGTCATTGTCCAGAGCTTTGCTCAGGATGAAGATCGTCGCGATCCCGGCCAGCACCTTGGCCACATCTTCATCTGCGCGGGCAGGTGCCGCCCCCAGAGTAGCGAGGCCCAGCGCGGTGGCGATTATCGTTGCGAGAACTGTACGTGTCATATCTTAATTCCTTTCATCGGGCCGCGGCAGGTCTGGTGACGTGCCTGCGATACCTGACCCTCGAACGACCCGATCCGGTTATGCAATGACGGGGGACTGTTATTCAAAAACGCCGCGGTGATATTGAATAACTCCGGCGACCAGTCCATGATAACCGCATGAAAAAGCGTCTCTTTTATATCGCAACTGCACTGATCCTGTCTGCCGTACCGGCACAGGCAGAGTGTTATGTTGACTACAAGGCGAAGAAGGATCGGCCCCTGAAATTGCATTACGGCGTCATGCAGGTTCCTGATAATGCCTGCGGGTCGCGCCGGGCCGCAGCGGCGGCCATCGCGCCGCGGCTTGCCAGCGCCGGATGGACATTGCTCAGCGTGGTCAGCATCTTTGACCGGGATGGGTTGGCAAAAAGGAAAAAGAGTGCCGGATCCTATTTCCTCCGCTTCTAAGGGTTGGACACCGGGGCGGGTCATCGTCCTTGGCGTTGCAGCGATCGTCGTAATCCTTGGGGGCGCGGCTTTGGTCCTGTTTCTGAATCTGCCGGATGCAAATGCCTTCAACCTCCGAGTCGAAAAGATCTTCGTCGAGAATGACGCGCTGACCGCAACCGAGGACATCAAGCTGCTCGAGGTGCTTGCGCAATCGGGAACAGCCTTCTCCGAGACGCTGGCCTCCTACCGGTTCATCATTTTCGTTCTAATGGTATTCGCCACCGCGCTTCTGATCGCGGCACTCGTCTCGCTCGTGTTTTTGGTGATGTTAAGCCGCCGAATGTCGGAGATCGAGAAGACCGGCATCCAGGTGTCGTCGCTGATCATCAGTCGCGATCAACGCATCGTCCGGATCAACGATATGGAATTCAAGCTGACCGAGGCGGCGCTGGAGACGCTCTCCGTGCTGGCGGAGGCGCGATTGGACGACGACATTCTCACCGGGCTGACGATCGAGGCGATGATTTCCGGTAAGTCGGAAACCGATTGTGACGAAGCTGCCGGAGCGACCCGCATCAAGCGCCTCCGGGATCATCTGGGCAACCAGATGATATCAGAGCTTCTGATCAAGAATATCGCGCGCAAAGGGTATGTGCTGGCGGTTGAACCTGACGCGATCAAGATGATCTGAAGAAAACCTGCCAATCGGCCGATATAAGGCGCGTCAGATCGTGCATCCGATTTCCGTCGATGATACTGTCCCACTGGATTTCATCGCGGCAGGACAGAGATGGTAGAGCAGACAGCAGATCAGCTGCTTGAAAGAGCAAGTTCCCACGAGGCGAAACAGGAACTTGAAGAGGCAAGCGCACTCTACGAAACGGTGCTCCAAACCGCGCCAGGGAGCCCGCAGGCGCAACTGGCCTTCAAAGCACTGAGCAGATCCCGGGAGCGGGCGGAGGTAGTGGATCCGCCCAAGGAGATGCTCAAGGAAATTGTTGTTCTCTACAACCAGAGGCAGCTAGCTGCCGTGGCGGAGAAGGCCAGCGCGCTCGTAGAGGAATTCCCGTCCTCCTTCGTGCTCTGGAACATCATCGGCGTTGCGTCAGCGCAGCTTGGCAAGCTCGACCGCGCGATCGAGGGCTTCCATAGGGCCTCGGACCTGAACCCCGAGTTTCCGGACGCCTACAGCAACTTGGGCAATGCTTATAAGGCACAGGGTAAACTGTCCGCCGCAGTCGCGAGCTTTGCACGTGCCCTTGCACTCAAACCTGACTTTGCAGAGGCGCGTAACAATCTGGGCATCGTGCTGCAGGACCAAGGGAAACTGGCCGAGGCGGCCGAAAGCTATAAAAGAGCCCTTGAAATCAAAGCTGACTACGCAGAGGCGCACAACAATCTCGGATCCACTTTGCAAGAGCTCGGGGATCTAGGAGCAGCGGTCGAAAGCTATACCAGGGCGCTTGAAATCACTCCGGACAATTCGGTGGCTCGGTCACAGAAATTGCACCAAATGGCGAAAATGTGTGATTGGTCCGGGGTATCGGAGTTCGAATCAGTCAAATCCTCTATTGGCATCGAGGGCAACAAGATACCCCCGTTCACAGTTCACTCCTATGAAGACCATCCGCAGAGACAGCAAAGCCGCGCTGCGCTCTGGGCCAAAGAAAGCTACAAACAGAGCCCACGTCCCCTCCCGCCGCGTCCCGGATCTCGACTTGAAAAACTGCGGGTCGGTTTCTTCTCAGCGGATTTCCGGGACCATCCTGTGCTGCAGCTGATTGCAGGTCTGTTTAGAAACTACGACCGGACACAGTTTACAATCTCAGCCTACGGCTACGGCGCGGGCGAGGGTGGGAAACCGCGCGCGCAATTGATCTGCGACGTCGATCGCTTCCACGACATAGACAGTATGTC
>JABDPP010000058.1 GCA_013042765.1 Litoreibacter sp. | reverse complement strand
TTCGCCTTCCATCACGCAGTTTCCAGCGACCCAGGCCACTTCAGGCTTCCAGGGCAGCTGAATAACTGAACTCGGGTCGGGCACCGCCAGCATGTCCGGGTGCGCGGGCGTCATGTCGAGCCATGTGGCGAAGCCTGCGAACCCAGCGCCCTCTTCCTGCATATCGGCAATGGCCTGCGCCGGAACCAGCTTGGCCCGCTGCCCACCGAACAGATCGGTGAAGGAAATCATGAAGTACTTCACGCCGTTTTCTTTGGCGAAAGATGCCAGGTCGATGCTCATGGTCTGTTGTCCCTTTCCCTGTTGTCGTGGCGCAAGCGGCACGCGCCCGCTTCCGTGTTCAGAACCCCGTCTTGCCGGGATACCAGTCCGTTCCCGCGAGCGGCACCTTTGCCATGGCAGCGGCTTCCATGGTCAGCGCGCAGAGGTCTTCTGGTTCCAGATTATGCAGATGATTGTGCCCGCAAGCACGGGCAATCGTTTGCGCCTCAAGCGTCATTACCTTGAGGTAGTTGCGAAGCTTGCGCCCGGCCTCCACCGGATCGAGGCGCGCCTGCAACTCCGGCGACTGGGTCGTAATACCCGCGGGGTCCAGCCCCTCGTGCCAGTCGTCATAAGCGCCCGCGGTTGTCCCGAGCTTCTGATACTCTTCTTCCCACTTCGGATCATTGTCGCCGATGGCCACCATGGCTGCCGTGCCGATGGAGACCGCATCGGCCCCCAACGCCAACGCCTTTGCCACGTCGGCCCCGTTGCGGATACCACCCGAGACGACGAGCTGCACCTCGCGATGCAGGCCCAGATCTTGCAGCGCCTGAACCGCCGGACGGATACAGGCCAGCGTCGGAATGCCCACATGTTCGATGAATACGTCCTGCGTGGCGGCCGTGCCGCCCTGCAGGCCGTCGATCACGATCACATCCGCACCGGCCTTCACCGCCAGCGCCGTGTCGAAATAAGGCCGGGTCGCGCCGACCTTGATGTAGATGGGCTTTTCCCAATTGGTGATCTCGCGCAGCTCGAGGATCTTGATTTCCAGATCATCCGGACCGGTCCAGTCCGGATGCCGGCAGGCAGAGCGCTGGTCGATGCCCTGGGGCAAAGTGCGCATTTCAGCGACACGGTCGGAGATCTTCTGCCCCAGAAGCATGCCGCCGCCACCGGGCTTGGCGCCCTGCCCCACGACCACCTCGATAGCATCCGCCTTGCGCAAATCGTCCGGGTTCATGCCGTAGCGGCTTGGCAGATACTGGTAGACGAGTTTCGAGGAATGCCCGCGTTCTTCCGGGGTCATGCCACCGTCGCCGGTGGTCGTCGAGGTTCCTGCCATGGACGCGCCGCGACCCAGTGCCTCCTTGGCCGGACCGGACAACGCGCCGAAGCTCATGCCCGCGATGGTGACCGGGATATCCAATTCGATCGGGTTCTTGGCAAAGCGGGTGCCCAGCGTGACGCTGGTTTCGCATTTCTCGCGGTAGCCCTCGAGCGGGTAGCGCGAGACCGACGCCCCCAGAAACAGCAGATCGTCGAAATGCGGCACCTTGCGTTTGGCGCCACCTCCGCGAATGTCATAGATCCCGGTGGCCGCGGCCCGGCGGATCTCTGCGTTGACGGGGTTTGAGAAGGTTTCCGACTGGATCGGGACCGTGCGCGGTGTCTTGGAGTTCTCCATATTCATTGTCCTGACCTTAATACGCCTGCGCGTTGTCCACGTCGAAATTGTAAAGCTGGCGGGCCGAGCCGTAGCGCCGGAACTCCTCGGGTTTCGCGTCGCAACCCGACCGCTCCAAGAGATATTTCAGGATCTCCAGATGCTCGGGCCGCATCTCTTTCTCCACGCAATCCGCGCCGAGGCTTTTGACCGTGCCGCGCACGAAAATTCGAGCCTCGTAAAGCGAGTCGCCCAACGCGTCACCCGCATCGCCACAGACCACGAGGTTGCCGGCCTGTGCCATGAAGGCCGACATGTGCCCGATATTGCCCTGTACAACGATATCGGCCCCTTTCAGCGAGATACCGCAACGCGAACTGGCGTTACCGCGGACCACCAACAGCCCGCCATGGGCCGTGGCTCCAGCATACTGGCTGGCGTCACCCGCGACGATGACCTGGCCGGACATCATGTTTTCCGCGACTCCCGGGCCAACAGACCCTTCGACATGCACCGTCGCCCGCTGGTTCATGCCCGCGCAGTAATAGCCGGTGGAGCCTTTGATCGTGACTTCGATCGGCGCATCAAGACCGCAGGCAATTGCATGGCTGCCCTTGGGATTTGTGACCTCCCAGCTGTCCTCGGTGACGGTGTCATTCTGGGCATGGAGGGCGGAATTCAGACCGCGTAGCCCGTCGGCTTCAAGATTGTATGTCTGCATCTCAGTGCTTCCAGAAATAGACGGTTGCGGGTTCAGGTTCCCAGACCCTGGCCTCTTCAATCCCGGGCAGGTTCACGAGCGCCCGGTATTCCGAGCCAAAGGCCACGTATTGATCGGTTTCGGCCATCACGGCGGGTTTGCAGGCAATCGGGTCGCGCACCACGCCGAACCCGTCCTTAGTGCCGACGACGAATGTGAAGAACCCGTCAAGATCGTCAATCGAGCTTTCCAGCGCCTCCCCGAGGCTGGCTCCGTTTCTCATTTTCCACGTCAGGTAGGCCGCGCCCACCTCGGTGTCGTTCATGCTTTCAATGCGCATGCCTTCCCGGATCAGCTTGCGCCGCAGGGAGTTGTGGTTCGACAGCGAGCCATTATGCACAAGGCACTGATCGCTGCCCGTCGAAAATGGATGCGCGCCCTCGGTGGTCACGGCAGATTCCGTTGCCATCCTTGTGTGGCCGATTCCGTGAGTGCCGGACATCGCGGGCAGATCAAAGCGTTCGGATACATCCCGCGGCAGACCCACCTCCTTGAAGATCTCGATCACGTCACCGGCGCTCATGATCCGCAGCCCTTCGCGCAATCCACCCAGCGCGTCGCGCGCGGCTTCAAGCTTGTCTCCGGGTACGTCCAGAATGGCATGGGTGTCGTTCCGGCTCAGCGCGACCGGTGCGCCAATCGCGTCCCCAAGCTCGTCCGCCAGTGTTTCGAAATCCACTTGCGGATCATCGGACTGGACCGTCAGCTTCCCCACGCCATCGCTGTCCGAGCCATAGATCGCGATCCCAGCGCTGTCCGGGCCGCGGTCGGTCATTGTAATGAGCATTTCAGACAGCATCGCGCCGAGCTTCGGCTCCAGCGATTTGTCCTTAAGAAAAAGGCCCACGATCCCACACATGAAAGCTGACTCCTGACTGAAACTTGCACGAATCAAATATCACTCATGGGAAACTTCTTCAACTAAGGAGAAACCTAATTCTCCGGCGTTCCGGAGGCATTCCTGTAAGAGATTACCGACAGAAACCGGATCGGCAATTCGATCAGCTCTTCGGGGCCATGCGGAGCATCGGCATCAAAGAATAGAGTGTCGCCCGGCCGCAGGTGGTAATGGTTCCGGCCGTGGCGGTATTTCACCTGACCTTCGAGGATGTAGATGAACTCAAGCCCGTCGTGCTGGAAAGTCGGAAACTCGTCGGAGGCATCGTCGAGCGTGATCAGGTAGGGCTCCGACACGATACCGCTCGCGTTGGTGCCGATATGGCCCAGCAACTGGTATTGATGCCCCGCGCGTGTGCCCTCGCGGATCATGTCGACCCCTTCCCCAGCCTTTGTATGAACCGCCTCGCGCTGTTCCTCGAATCCGCGAAAAAGGGCCGTAACCGGGATCCCGAGCGCATTGGCCAGAAGCTGCAACGTCGTCAGGGAGGGTGAGGTTATGCCGTTCTCAATCTTGGACAGCATGCCGATCGACAGGCCAGTCTGCGCAGCAAGTTCCTTGACGGTGATCCGCTTGGCCTTTCGAAAGCCACGCACCTCCTTGCCGATCGCGGTTTCAAGATTGCGCTCCTTGTCCAGCTTGACGCGATGCGGGTCCTGAGTGGGCACGACCTTCGGGGCGGAGCTTTTGGATTTAGCTGCAGGCATCGTGCGCAAGTCTTCCCTGTTCGTCCAACGTGCCGATGGCTCGGCCTCACTGGCGCTCAGAGTAGAACGAAACCGGCGCGGGCGACAACGGTGGCGTCGCTTGGGACAGGAGCAGCGCTCTTTTCAGTTTGCGCCGATCGCAACCGTTCCACCGGTTTGTACCGACTTCTCCGGTTCACGTTTTCTTATGGTTCCGCTTCTAACGTCCCCCTCGGGTCAGGGTTCAATTTGGGTATGTGGGTGATAAATGGATACGGATAGATCAAATCTGCTGTCGCGGTTTGCGAAGAACGTACCAGGCGCGGCCTTCCTTTACGGGATTGAGGCAGACGGCAGTGACACGATCCGCTTTCTCAATGACGCCTGCGAGGAGGTTTGGGGCGTCAGCCGGGACGATATCCACCGGGACCCAAGCCGCCTGTGGGCAATGATCCACGCTGACGACTTGCCCGATATGCAAGGCTCCGTAGCGAAGTCGGCTGAAGCGCTCACGCATTGGGATCATCGCTTCCGGATCACGGATGGAACAGGCCAGCAGAAACACCTGCTCGGACGCGGAACACCCGAGCGCCGACCGGATGGTGGCGTGACCTGGCTAACCTTCATCTTTGACGTGACAGCACAAGTCGATAAAGAGACACGGATTGCCACGGTCACCGATCAGCTCAATGTCGTAAGCACCGCGATCCCAGACGGGTTTGCCCTGTTCGACCAACGTGAGCGTCTTGTCATTTGCAACGATCAGTTTCGGGAGATTTACGCGATGGATGCGGATGCGGATCTCTCCGGCGCCACTTACGAGAGTATTCTTCGCGACGCGGCATCCAAACAGCTTTTCCCCGCATCAAACGGTCGCGAGAAGGCATGGGTTGAAGGCGCACTGGGCGAGTTCCGGCGCGCCAAATGCGTCAGCGAATCCCGCTACGGCACCACGGGCTGGCTGCGCAATGTCGACCGGCCCACTTCAGAGGGCGGGCGTGTCGCGTTTCGCATCGATATCACCAAAAGCAAAGCGCATGAGGCCGAGCTGGAACGCGCGGCCTCGACCGACGCATTGACGGGACTTCTGAACCGGCGCGGGCTCTCGCAACGCCTTATCGCAGCGACGGAATGGCTGACAGCGGGTGACCGCCTTGCGCTGCTCCACCTCGATCTCGACAAGTTTAAGACGATCAATGACGCTTTGGGTCACGAGACGGGAGATTTCGTGCTGCGGCAGGTCGCCAACAGGCTGCGCGACTGCCTCACGAAGAAGGCCCATATCGCCCGTGTTGGC
>JABDPP010000057.1 GCA_013042765.1 Litoreibacter sp. | reverse complement strand
GTACAAGCCATACGGTCTATGACAACCCGTCGACGGACGTGAAATTCGTCTGGGAGTTTGGCGACGAGGTGATCGGCTCGCAGCCTGAGACCTCCCCCGCTCATGGCACGAAGGCAACACTTTCTGTCGATTACATGAATCCGACCTTCTTCGCTCGCGAAGCCGCGATCGAAGTGGATGCATTGATGCGTGCGTTCGACCTGAAAATCTATGACCCACAGGAACAGCAGGTCATGGAAACGCCCTTCGATGCTGACACGTTCGAGGCCAACTACGCCAAGCACGCGACAGAGATGGCGGCGAGCCTTCTGGAAACCGCGAAACCCAAGGATATCCCACTGAACTGCCCAAGGGACGTGCTCGAGACGGTATGGGACTGGAACTACTGGCGGGATGACCTGCGCTTGGGGCTCGAGGAGGACCTTTTCGTCCCCACGATCCAGTTTGCCCGCCATGACGGAGCATTGCTTACTGCTGTTGTCTGGGGAGACGGGGTGCCGGCGCTGCTGCCCAAGGCGGAGGTGATCCTGATCGCGCATCTCGATATCGCGCCCGAAACCGGTCTGATGCGCCGAAGAAAACCATTTTACGAACTGGTTCCCTATGAGGAATTCGCCCATGACTTCAGGGGCTTTTTCACTCTGGATCCGGAACTGGGCGAGGGGCTGGTCTGCCCGAATGATCAACGCGCAGAAGTTCTCGAATACCTGTTGCAACGCAAACCGGGTATCGTGATGAATTTCGATGCCCCGGCGCGCAAACGCATCATCACGACCCATAGCCCGGGGCAGGTCCTCGACAGCGAGCTTCTGGGCGCAATCGTGCGGCCCGGCTAGCGATTGCTGCGATTGCCCTTCGGGGATCAGCAGGTTACATGCATTTCAGCGCAAATCTCGGAGGATTCCATGGCAGCCTATCAGTACGTCTATCATATGGACGGTGTTTCCAAGACCTATCCCGGTGGCAAGAAATGCTTTGAGAACATACGCCTGAGCTTCCTGCCCGGGGTCAAGATCGGCGTCGTGGGCGTGAACGGCTCGGGTAAATCCACCCTGATGCGGATCATGTCCGGTCAGGACAAGGATTTCACCGGCGAAGCCTGGGCTGCAGAAGGCGCGCATGTGGGCTACCTGCCGCAGGAGCCGCAGCTGGACGAGAGCCTCGATGTACGTGGCAACGTGATGCTGGGCGTCAAGGAAAAGAAGGATATCCTCGATCGCTACAACGAACTGGCGATGAACTATTCCGACGAAACCGCGGATGAGATGGCCAGGCTGCAGGACGAGATCGACAGCCAGAATCTGTGGGACCTCGATGCGCAGATCGACATCGCAATGGAGGCATTGCGCTGCCCTCCGGACGATGCGGATGTCACCACTCTCTCGGGCGGTGAAAAGCGTCGCGTTGCGTTGTGCAAGCTTCTACTGGAAGAGCCGGACATGCTTCTGCTCGACGAGCCGACCAACCACCTTGATGCGGAAACCATCGCCTGGCTGCAAAAACACCTGATCGACTACAAAGGCACCTGCCTGATCGTCACTCACGACCGATACTTCCTCGACGATATCACCGGATGGATTCTCGAACTCGACCGCGGCCGCGGCATTCCCTATGAGGGCAATTACTCCGCGTGGCTGGAACAGAAGGCCAAGCGCCTTGAGCATGAAGCCAAGGAAGATAAATCCCGCCAAAAAACGCTGGAACGCGAGCTTGAGTGGATCCGCGCTGGCGCCAAGGCCCGGCAGGCCAAATCAAAGGCCCGGATTAACGCCTATGAGGAGATGGCGAACCAGTCCGAACGCGACAAGGTCGGCCGTGCGCAGATCATCATCCCAAACGGCCCCCGCCTTGGCTCCAAGGTGATCGAGGCGAACGGGTTGAAGAAGGGTTACGGCGACAAGCTGCTGATCGAGGATCTCTCGTTCTCCTTGCCACCTGGCGGTATTGTCGGCGTGATCGGCCCCAACGGCGCGGGTAAATCCACTCTGTTCCGCATGCTCACCGGTCAGGAACAGCCCGACGAGGGCACAGTCGAATACGGCGACACGGTGCAGCTGTCCTATGTCGACCAGTCTCGCGACGCGCTCAATCCTGATGCAACTGTCTGGGAGGAGATTTCCGACGGCGGTGAGATCATCCAGCTGGGTGATGCGCAGATGAATTCTCGCGCTTATTGTTCGGCCTTCAACTTCAAGGGCGGTGACCAGCAGAAGAAGGTTGGCTCGCTGTCGGGGGGTGAACGCAACCGTGTCCACATGGCCAAGCTTCTGAAATCCGGTGGCAATGTGCTGCTGCTCGACGAGCCGACAAACGACCTGGACGTCGAGACCCTGCGCGCCTTGGAAGATGCGCTGGAAGATTTCGCGGGCTGTGCGGTGATCATCTCTCACGACCGGTTCTTCCTCGACCGACTTTGCACGCATATCCTCGCGTTCGAGGGTGAGGCCCATGTCGAGTGGTTCGAAGGCAATTTCGAGGCCTATGAGGAGGACAAGATCCGCCGCCTTGGCCCGGATGCGGTCGAGCCGAAGCGGGTTAAATACAAGAAGTTCACGCGCTAAAGGCGATCTCTTATGGGCCGCGCGGACAGATGGATCGCGCGCCCCCCAGTTTGACCCAAATCAAGGCGCTGCGAACGGGGCGCTCCTACGGTCGGTACAGACCATACAGAGGAGAAACCCGCTCATGACGCATACGCCACACGAATTGGCCGAAGAATTCCCTGACAAGGTGGACAAGATCCATACTCTGAAGGAAAGCGACGCCCATTTTCGCAAGCTTTTTGACGAGTATCATGAGGTCAACCGCGCCATTCACCGGGCCGAGACGTTCACCGAACCAACAGACCAGTTTCATGAAGAAGACATGCGCAAGCAGCGAATGCGTCTAAAGGACGAAATCGCCGGATTGCTGCGCTGACCGGCTGGCCTGGCAAGGGTCCTCCCACCCTTGCCAGATCGCCAGAGACAGCACAGTAGAGGGTTTTATCTAAATATAATCCGACATTTAAGTTCATTATCTTGGTCACGACCTCAGGCTGATTACCCTCCCAAGACCTGCCCATAGGAAACCACCACGCTGCCTCAATCTCGGCAGATTTTTCGTGTTTAGTTACTCAAGAGTTGAGGTTTTTCCTTTTCCGGTCAGGAACCGAAGGCCCCTGGTCTTCACGAATGCGAAAGCGCAATCGTTTAGATCGGTGGAGAGTGCCAACTCGCGGTAACAAAGGAAGTTCGTGTTGGTCGTAGTGAGTGTCATAAGCAGCCTTGTCAGCCTCGTCGCTGCGGTTCTCGCCATTGCTTTCTGGGATATCGGTTGGCTGTCAGCCTTTGTCATCTATGCGGGCCTCGGGATCATCCTGATCCTGGCCGCCGTTCTCACCCGCTTTGCCACCGATGTCTTGCGATCTGCCACGGACCATGCCGACGCCCCGCCGCCACGCGCCATGCGCAGTCGGTCTGGCGCCCCTGCGAAGCGCTCAAATTCCACAACAATCTGAGAGGGATCTCTTACCAGAAAAGCCGTCCACAGACTCTGTGCACGACTTTCCTGCTCGATTTGCCTGGCACCCAGCCCCAGGCTGCTTGGTGGAACCCTGATTGGTCGTGTGTAGCGAGTGCGGGTTCCTGCGGCGCGACTTAGGCGGCCGCGAATACTGTGTCGTCTACGACTGCCCGACGGGTCATGAAGACCGGGGCAACCTGACGCTGCTCTGCTGTTTCCTGCGCGAAAACTGCGATGTTGGTGTCTGCTTGCTGAGCCTTGCGGGACCGTGCTGCTTTGAGTGCTTCGATGCGGCCTTGGCGAGCTTTTTCTACGATGGATACGGACATTTTCACATTCCCCTTTGTGTAAGATCTAGAACCCAAAAACTCGGCAAAACTTGTTGTTGATGAAATTAAGATTACGCCGCTGCCTTATTTCAGCAAGTAAGCTTCTCCTTACCTCTAATTTTTGACACATTATGTCCTAAATCGAAACAATATGAGGGCCATTTCGGGGGCTTTGAGCTCGTTCGCCGCCGAACCGTGTCAACATTGTGGCGACGGGAGGGGCGTTTTGGAAACGCCCCTCTTTTTGGCCTTCTTGGAATCGCCGCTTTTTAGACATGAAGGATGAACATTATCACCGGCAGAATCATCGCAAACCAGATGCAGAACCATTTCGCTCCGGATGAGATCTTTCCGAACAGGCCGGTGCCGAGCGAACCGGAGCCATAAGCCATAGCGCCCCCGATAACCGAATAACTCGCAGCTTCACGCTGCCTGTTCTTGGCCTCAATCGACGCAAGCGCCTTCATTGTCTTCTCTTTCATTGCGCTGTTTTCGAGCGCGGACTTTCTATCTTCCAAACTAGACACGGTGATCTCCCATTGTGGTCATGCGCGTGAAATGACGCTGCGATCCACGAAGGAAAGGGCCTGCGACATTGCGTCAGGCGTTCCGAGAGATTCTTCGGATAGAGATTCCTTATGCGGCGCCCTCTTGCGCCAATTGTTGGAATTTTTGACCCTGATTAAATGGGAAACCCTGCGGATCAGTCTTTCAGCGCAGACAGGATTTCTGTCGTCAGCGCATAGAATTCCTTTGCGGCGGGCCCGGATTTGCGAACCTCAACGACACTTTGTCCTCGTCCCAGCGTCTCTGCATAGAGAACGCGGTTGGAGATCGTGGTGGCTGCTGTCTCGCAAGCAAGTTCGCAGAGCTGCCCGGCAATCTGCTCCGCCAGTCGCGTACCGGCAAGCGCCCGGTTCAGAACGGCCATCACGGGGCGGTCTTCTCGTTGCGCCAGTTCGATCAGGCCTTCCGTGGCCCAGATATCGACATGCGAGGCTGACACCGGCAGGACGACCAGATCTGAGATTCGCAAGGCAGGGCGCAGGTCCGCGTCGATCTTGGGCGGGGTGTCGACGATGACGAGATCATGTTCTTTCTTCAGCTTGTCGCATTCAAAGGCGATACCCCAGGCGCTGGCGGTCGAGAAGGAGAGCTCTGCCGCACCGGGCTTCGGATCCTCGAGGCGGGCCATGTACCAACGCCCCAGACTGCCCTGAGCATCGGAATCGATGAGCGCTACCGATTTACCGTTTTGGGCTGCGGCCACGGCGAGGTTCGCCGCAAAGGTCGTTTTGCCGGACCCGCCTTTTTGCTGCGCTACAGTTATGACTTTGCCGCTCATGTCGAATCCACCGCTCAGTTTCTGCGTCTCTGAGGTGTTAACTATCACGATATTTGCTGCGTTGCAGAAATATTTTTGCGCTGCAGCGAAAGCATATGCATCGCTGTGCCCCCCAATTCACCGGACAGCGATCACCTTTTCACGCTGGCGGGTCTTGCATCCGGATCGGGCTCTTGCACATATCGGCACATGACGGATCCTTTCTTCTTCGGATACGGGTCGCTGGTGAACACCCGCACCCACGATTACGGCACGCCTACCCCGGCGCGGCTCAGCGGTTGGCGGCGGGTCTGGCGGCACACCCATTTGCGCGAGGTTGCGTTTTTGTCGGCGCGCCCGGATCCGGACAGCCAGATCGACGGTTTGATCGCACATGTTCCCGGCGCGGACTGGGAAGCGCTTGATCTGCGCGAACGCGCCTATAACCGCACGCCGCTGGATCATGCGAAGGTGGATCATGCGCTGGACCGCCCGCTGGATGTGCAGATCTACCAGACCGATCAGGCCCATGATGCACCACCCTCGGTACGCCACCCGATCCTGCTGAGTTACATCGACGTGGTCGTGCAAGGCTACCTGTCAGTATTTGGAGAGGCGGGCGTGACTTCGTTTTTCGAAACGACCGATGGCTGGGCCGCGCCGATTCTCGATGACCGTGCGACACCGCGCTATACCCGCCACCAGAAGCTATCATCCTTCGAGCGGGAATTGGTGGATCAGCATCTGAGAGGGCTACCGGCGGAAATTGAAAAGCTGTAGCAGTCGGCCCTGACGCGCGAATGGCTGCGGCGGCGCCTTCTTCTCCGTCTGCTGGGCGATAACACGAAGGGCGAGCCACCACGCCACCGCCGCAAAGACCAGCCCACCTGCCGCCTGCCCGATCAAAACGCCCGGTGCTCCGAACATAAACCCACCCAGCATTACGAAGGGGATAGTGCCCAGCGTATGGCGTCCCCAGTTGATCCAAGTGGAATAGAACGGGTGACCAAGGTTGTTGAAGGCGGCATTGGCCACGAAGAGGACCCCATTGAAAAAGAAGGCCAGCGCGAGGGGGCCGCAGAAGAGGTAAATCAGCTGGCGTCCGATCCCCTCGGCCTGGAACAGATCCGCGATCGGTTGGCGCAGGAAAAACAGAAGTGCCGCCACCGCAGCCACGTAAAGCGCGATGAAGATCAGCGCGTCGCGGAAGGTGCGGCCCACGCGAGCATGCATCCCCGCGCCGGAGTTCTGACCGATGATCGGACCGACCGCACCCGATAAAGCAAAGAGTACGGCGAAAGAGAGCGGCGTCAGGCGCGAGACCACGGCCATACCCGCCACGGCCACCTCTCCGAACTCGGCCATGGCGCGGGTGACATAGGCCTGCCCGATCGGTGTGGCGAGCTGCGTCAGTATGGCGGGAACTGCAATGGCCAGCACCGGCATCAGGTCCTTCAGTGCGCTCGCGACGTTAGGCCGGTCGAACCCTCCGTGATGTTGCAGGATCGGGCGCAGGGCAACGGCGGCTATGGTCAGGCGCGCGGCAACACTGGCCAACGCGGCCCCTATCAGTTCAAGATCGAAGCCAAAAATGAGGATCGGGTCGAGCACCGCATTGACCACACCGCCAAGGATCGTGGCTATCATCGCGCGACGGGCATCGCCATAGGCACGCAGGATGGCCCCGCCCATCATGCCGATCATCAGCAGAGGCAGGCTGGGAATGATGATCGAGAGGTAGAGGACCGCCAGCGCCTGCGTCTCCCCAGTAGCGCCCAGAAGCCGGGTCAGCGGATCGAGGAACTGCCAGACGATGGCAGCAAAGATGGCCCCGAAAATCACGCCATATAGAAGTGCATTCGTGGTCAGGCGGCGGGCTTTCTGCTCATCGCCCTCACCCAGCGCGCGGGCCACCAGCGCCCCGCCGGCAATCGCCATGCCTATTCCGAAGGAGGTGGTGAAAAACAGGATTGCCCCGGCATAACCCACCGCTGCCGCAAGGGCTTCATTGCCCAGCATCGAAATGAAAATCATGTCGACAAAATCGACGAAGAAAATTGCCATCAGCCCGACAGAGGCCGTCAGCGACATCACCGTGATATGGCGAAACAGGTTCCCTTCGAGGAATTTGGCGGTTTGCGCAACCATGGCTAACAGGGATCACACGGACAGGGTTGCGTCCACAGCTTTCTTCCATGCGCCGTATTTCGCATCGCGCGTGCTTTGCGCCATGGCGGGAATAAACCGGCGCTCCCGCGCCCAGCGCGCAGCGAACTCAGCCTGATCGGGATAGATACCGGCGCGCATCCCCGCCAGCCATGCCGCCCCCAGCGCTGTCGTCTCCAGAAGTTCGGGACGGTCGACCGGCGCATTAATGATGTCGCTGAGAAATTGCATGGTCCAGTCGCTGGCCGTCATACCACCATCCACGCGCAAGACGTTACCTGTGCCCGAAGCGCCCTCTGCTGACCAGTCTGCGGTCATCGCCTCCAGCAGGTCGCGGGTCTGAAACCCAACACTTTCCAAGGCAGCGCGAGCAAATTCCGCCGGGCCGGAATTCCGGGTGAGCCCATAGATCGCGCCCCGGCATTCGGCATTCCAATAGGGTGCCCCAAGACCGGTGAAGGCAGGCACCATGATCACGGACTGCTCAGGATCGGCTTCCTCGGCAAGGCCTTGGGTTTCGCCGGCGGCACCGACTAGGCCCAGCCCATCCCGCAGCCATTGCACAACCGCGCCCGCGATGAAGATCGAGCCTTCCAGCGCGTAGACAGGTTTTCCATCCAGCTGGTAGGCAATCGTGGTCAGGAGCCTGTTGCGCGAGCGCACCGGCGTTTCCCCGGTATTGAGAAGCGCGAAACACCCCGTTCCATAGGTCGACTTCATCATGCCCGGCTCGAAACAAGCCTGCCCGACGGTCGCCGCCTGCTGGTCACCGGCAACACCGAGAATAGGGATCTCAGCGCCCAGAATGTCTGCCTTGGTTATTCCGAACTCCGCCGCGCTGTCCTTGACCTCCGGCAGCATGCCCATCGGGATATCAAGAAGCTCGCAGATCTCACGAGACCAGCCGCCCGAACGAATGTCATAGAGCAGGGTGCGCGCCGCATTGGTGGCATCGGTGACGTGCACAGCGCCACCCGTCAGTCTCCAGATCAAAAAGCTGTCTACCGTTCCGAAAAGAAGTTCCCCAGCCTCGGCTCGGGCGCGCGTACCCTCCACGTTTTCGAGGATCCAATGCAGTTTCGTGCCGGAGAAGTAAGGATCGAGCAGCAAGCCGGTGACATCCGTCACTTTATCCTCATGCCCCGCCGCTTTCAGGTCAAGACACAAATCCGAGGTGCGGCGGTCCTGCCAGACGATGGCGTTGCAGACCGGCGCGCCGGTCTGCCGGTCCCAGACCAGCGTGGTTTCGCGCTGGTTGGT
>JABDPP010000044.1 GCA_013042765.1 Litoreibacter sp. | reverse complement strand
GGCTGAACCCGACCCGCGCAGGCCTGTTCACCACGTTGCAGGAGATGGGCGCGGACCTTGCATTCGAGAATATGCGCGAAGAGGGCGGCGAGCCTGTGGCCGATCTGCGGGCGAAGTTTTCCGACCTCAAAGGCATCGAAGTGCCGCCGGAGCGCGCCGCCTCGATGATCGATGAGTACCCGATCCTGTCGGTTGTCGCGAGCTTTGCCACCGGCACCACCGTGATGCGCGGCGTCAAGGAATTGCGGGTCAAGGAAAGCGACCGGATCGATGCGATGGCGCGCGGGCTCGAGGCCTGCGGCGTGACCATCGAAGAGGATGAGGACACGCTGATCGTGCATGGGATGGGGCCGGGCGGCGTGCCGGGCGGGGGCACTTGTGCCACCCATCTCGACCACCGGATCGCGATGTCGTTCATGTGTCTTGGCATGGCGGCACAAAACCCCGTCAGCATCGACGATGGCGGGGCGATCGCGACGTCCTTCCCGATTTTCGAGGATCTGATGGGCGGTCTGGGCGCGCAGATCGAGCGGACATGATCCGCACCCGGATCTGCCGATGAGTTTTACCGTTGCGATAGACGGGCCTGCAGCTGCGGGGAAGGGCACGATCTCGCGCGCGGTGGCGGCGCGTTTCGGCTTTGCCCATCTCGACACGGGATTGATCTACCGCGCCACCGGCGCGCGGGTGCTGGCAGGCGAGGACGCGGAAGCCGCGGCCCGCACGCTGCGGCCCGAGGATCTGGCGCGGGACGATCTGCGCACGCCCGAGGTGGCGCAGGCAGCCTCCAAAGTGGCGGCTAACCCCAAGGTCCGCGCAGCGCTGGTCGCTTTCCAGAAGGAGTTTGCGCGCCGCCCGGGAGGTGCTGTGCTCGACGGGCGCGATATCGGCACGGTGATCTGCCCTGATGCGGAGGTGAAGCTTTACGTGACCGCCTCCGATCTTGTGCGGGCGGAACGGCGGTTCCTTGAATTGCAGGAAAAGGGGCTTGATGTGACGCGCGAGAGTGTTCACGACGAGTTGCGTGCCCGCGATGCCCGTGACAGCGCGCGCGAAGCGGCCCCGCTCAAACCCGCGGCTGATGCGCTGATGCTCGATACCTCGGATATGTCGATTGCCGACGCGGTTGCGGCCGCCATCGCACGGGTCGAGGCGCGGCGCTGAGAAACGCACCGCACGGGGCTCAGGCTCTGGTAGCGGGATCCGGTGTCGTGTCCGATCATCCCCTGAGAATTTGAAAAGGCGGCGCCGCCCTGTCGGGCTGCGATCCTCTTGCGCGGGGTGAAGGCCCCACGCTCCTTGGCGGGGGTGTCTGCCCCCGCAGTGCCGGCGGTGTCAGGATCCCTCCGCAATCGGGAGGGCTGGACCACAGCTTCAACGATGCAGGGTGTGTCAGGCCCTGCTTTGGTTAACCGGGGATGAGAATTAGAGATCAGGCTTTAATGCGGTGTAAGCCGGGCGTGCGCTGCCGCCCTACAGGCTGGAGGCTTTTTCCGCACAGGGCGCGCAGATCCCGTGGGAAATCCGCACGTTGGAGCTTCCACCGGCGGCATAATATTCCTCCGCCTCCACCCAGTCGTCATTGGTGACGGGCGTAAACAGGACCTTCTGGCACCAGCTGCACATCTTGATCAGCGGCAGGTCGGAGGAGTTGGCTGCCTTTCGCGCCATCTCCTTGAAATCGAACAGGTCGATGGGCGGGCGGTCGTGAGAGGCCAGCTCGATCGACTGGAAGAAGAAACCGGTGCATTTGCGGTCACGGAACACTGGCGTGACGGACTGGCGCATGTGGCGTTGTCGTCCGGGGGCGTCACAGCGAAACGGCATCACCCAGGAGTTTTCGGGGCTCTTGGCGAGCTTGTCCAGCGCCTCGCGGATCTGGGCCCGCACCGGTTTTCCTGAGACATAGTCAAAAAGGTTGCGCCCGATCACATCGCTTGCCGCGAGGTCGGGTGCGCCATTATCGACGCAGAATGCATCCCAGTTGCGCGCGCCAATGGCCATGATGACCCCGTCGCGATCGGTCATGAATGTAATGCCCTCCAACGCCTCAAGATGAGACGGATCAGGTTTGACATGGCCCACGTCGTAATTCCCCTAGCTAGGCCGGTCAGGCTAGACTGCCTGCTAAATCTTCCGGATATGTTGATTTTTCTCAAATTTCGGTGCCTTTGTCGGTTTGTATTGCTCGGCAGGACCAAGAACCGATGCGCCTGCGTGAAATATCACGCATCCACTGGGCCGGACGGTGTATCAGGCTTGCACCCGGACCCGTCTCGGGCTATACGCGCGCAGTCCGAAGCGATGGGAACGATCGCAGGGGAATTAGCAGGGTCGGTCATACCGGCCCTCTTTGTTTTCCTGAGACGCTCTGAGAGCCCGGGCCAACCGAAACCCAAAGACCGGCGGAGACAACCGCTCGGCCCGCATAAACGACTTGAAAAGGAAACTGAGACCACATGGCTCAAAACGCATCTATGGAGGAATTCGAAGCCCTCCTGAACGAAAGCTTCGAAATGGACACACCCGATGAAGGGTCTGTCGTAAAAGGCAAAGTCATCGCAATTGAAGCTGGCCAAGCCATCATCGACATCGGCTACAAAATGGAAGGCCGTGTCGAGCTGAAAGAATTCGCAAATCCCGGCGAAGCGCCCGAGATTGCCGTTGGCGACGAAGTCGAGGTGTTCCTCGACCGTGTTGAGAACGCCCGTGGCGAAGCCTCCATCAGCCGCGATAAAGCGCGCCGCGAGGAAGCCTGGGACCGTCTGGAAAAAGCCTATGCTGATGAAGCCCGCGTCGAAGGCGCGATCTTCGGTCGCGTCAAGGGTGGCTTCACTGTCGATCTTGGCGGTGCCGTGGCCTTCCTGCCCGGCTCGCAGGTCGATGTGCGCCCCGTGCGCGACGCTGGCCCGCTCTTGGG
>JABDPP010000180.1 GCA_013042765.1 Litoreibacter sp. | reverse complement strand
GGCCATGCGGATCGGCAAGCAGCTCATGGAAGTGCCGATGATCCACGAGGGCGTCAACGAAAAGGAAGCTTACGAGCGCGCGCTCGAAGTGGTGACGGATGTGAAGCTGCCTGACCCGGCGCGGATCTTGAACTCCTTCCCGCACCAGCTCTCGGGCGGCCAGCAGCAGCGTATCGTGATCGCGATGGCGCTGATGGCCAACCCGTCGCTTCTGATCCTCGACGAGCCCACTACCGCGCTCGACGTGACCGTGGAAGCCGCTGTGGTCGAACTGGTCAAGGATCTGGGCAAAAAATACGGCACCTCGATGCTCTTCATCAGCCACAACCTTGGCCTCGTGCTCGAGACCTGTGACCGGATTTGCGTGATGTATTCCGGCGAGGCGGTTGAGACCGGTTCGATCAAGGACGTGTTCGACAAGATGCAGCATCCCTATACGCAGGCGCTGTTCCGCTCGATCCCGCTTCCCGGTGCCGACAAAAACGCCCGCCCGCTGGTTGCCATTCCGGGCAACTTCCCGCTGCCCCATGAGCGGCCCACCGGCTGTAATTTCGGACCGCGCTGTGACTATTTTGAAGATGGCCGCTGCAATGTCGGCGACATCAAGATGGACGTTGTGGAAGGTGATGACCGGCACGGATCACGCTGCGTCAAGTTCCGTGAGATCGACTGGGATGCGCCCATCACGGCCGGCAAACAGACCGAGAAAGCCGAGCCCGGCGATGTCGTTCTGAAAATGGAAAATCTCAAGAAATACTACGAGGTCGCGGCTTCGGCCCTGTTTGGCGGAACCGACAAGAAGGTGGTCAAGGCCAACGAAACCCTCAGTTTCGAGGCCCGCGAGAGCGAAACGCTGGCCATCGTCGGGGAATCGGGCTGCGGTAAATCCACCTTCGCCAAGGTCCTGATGGGGCTGGAGACGGCGACGGACGGCAAGATCCTGCTCGACAACCAGTCGATCGAAGCCATTCCGATTGAGAATCGCGACACCAAGACGATCTCATCGGTCCAGATGGTGTTCCAGAACCCGTTTGATACGCTGAACCCCTCGATGACCGTTGGGCGGCAGATCATCCGTGCGCTGGAAATCTTCGGGATCGGCGACACCGAGGCCGACCGCAAACAGCGCATGCTGGAACTGCTCGATCTGGTCAAACTGCCGCGGGAATTTGCCAACCGCATGCCGCGCCAGCTTTCAGGTGGGCAGAAGCAGCGTGTGGGCATCGCCCGCGCCTTTGCCGGCGACGCGCGCATCGTGGTGGCCGACGAGCCCGTCTCGGCGCTCGACGTGTCGGTTCAGGCCGCGGTGACGGACCTGCTGATGGAGATCCAACGCGAGAATAAGACCACGCTTCTGTTCATCTCCCATGACCTCTCGATCGTGCGATACCTCAGCGACCGCGTCATGGTGATGTATCTGGGCCATGTGGTCGAACTGGGCTCCACCGATCAGGTCTTCGCGCCGCCTTACCATCCTTACACGGAAGCGCTGCTCTCGGCCGTGCCCATCGCGGATACCAAGATCGAAAAGCAACATATCGTGCTTGAGGGCGACATCCCCTCGGCCATGAACCCGCCCCCGGGCTGCCCGTTCCAGACGCGCTGCCGCTGGAAATCCCAGGTCCCGGGCGGACTGTGCGAGGTCGAGGTTCCACCGGTTCGCACACTCGCTGGCGGGCATCAGATCAAATGCCATCTGGCCGATACGGTTCTCGACACGATGGAACCGGTGATCAAGGTTGCAGCCGAATAAAAAACTCACCCCGACGCGGAACCAAACCCCGCGTCGGGCCATTTCTCCCTCCTCTGCGACGCTTCGCACATGTCCGAGTTCGCGGCCCTAGCCGACCCACCCTACTACGCGGTGATTTTCACCGCGCAACGCACGGACGTGGACGAGGGCTACGCCGCCATGGCCGAAAAGATGGCGGAGCTGGCCCTGGCCCACCCGGGCTGCCTAGGCATGGAAACGATCCGCAATGACAAGGGGTTCGGCATCACGGTGAGCTACTGGAAGACCGAGGCCGACATTCTAGAGTGGAAATCAGACGCCAAACACCTCGTCGCCCAGCAGATGGGGAAATCGGCTTGGTACGAGCATTATATCCTGCGCGTGGCCCGCGTTGACCGGCAGTATGACGGCCCGGAGGGGCGCTGAACGCACTCGTCTTTTCATTTCTCGAAAAATATCCCCGCCGGAGGCCCCTCAGACGCCGTAAAGCGCGCCGAACTTCTCTTCGAGATAGGCCAGCAAGGGGCTTTCATCGGGTGTCTTGCCGCCACAAGCACGCGCGATCACATCGCGCGGCTCGTAAAGCCCACCATGGCGCTGCAGGTTCTCCCGCAGCCAGTCTGTGGCGGCTTGGGTATCTCCCGCCGCCAGTTGCGTGTCGAGATCAGGCACCGCCGCGCGCAACGCCTGGTGAAGGCAGCCGGCATAAACATTGCCGAGGCTGTAGGTGGGAAAGTACCCGAAGAGACCAAAGGACCAGTGCACATCCTGCAAGACCCCGTTCGAGGCCTTGTCGACCGCAACACCGAAATCCTGCGCAAAGCGCGTGTTCCACACCTCTTCAAGATCGCGCACCTCCAGCGTACCGGCGATAAGCTGGCGCTCCAGATCGAACCGTAACATCACGTGCAGGTTGTAATGCACCTCGTCCGCCTCGGTGCGGATGAAACCAGACTGAACGCGGTTGACGATGGCATAGAAAGCCTCTTCATCAGTCACTCCGAAATCGCCGAACTGGTCCCGCATCTTGGCGTAAAGCCAGCCGGTAAAGGCGCGCGAGCGACCGAGCTGGTTTTCATAGATCCGCGACTGGCTTTCATGCACCCCCATCGATACACCCGAGCCAAGCGGTGTCAGCGCATATTCTGCATCAATTCCCTGCTCGTAACAGGCATGCCCGACCTCGTGGATGGTGGAATAAAAGCAGTTGAACGGATCGCGCGGCGCAACGCGGGTCGTGATCCGTACATCCGTGCCCGAACCCGAAGAGAACGGATGAACGGCCTTGTCGATCCGCCCACGGCTCAGGTCATAACCGAAGACCTCTGCTAGCTGAGTGCTCAGCGCAAGTTGCCCCGCCTCGTCAAACGCGCGATCGAGCGGGGCCGCAATTTTCGCGCCGAGCACTTTCTCGCGCAGCGCAACAAGCCGCGGGCGCATCCGGTCAAACAGAGCCTGAAGCTCTGCCCCCTTCATGCCAGGCTCGTAATCATCCAGAAGCGCATCATAGAGATCACCGCCATCCGCCAGCGCGGCGGCTTCCTCGCGTTTCAGGGACACCATTTCCGACAGGGTCGGCGTGAAATGCTCGAAGTCGTCCTCTGCCCGCGCCTTGGCCCAGATCCCCTGCCCGCGGGAGGTCTGGCGTGCAATCGCAACCGCAAGATCCTCGGGCACTTTCGTGTTGCGTCGGTATGAGCGGCGGATGTGGCGCAGCTTCGCCTCTCCGACCCCGTCGCCTGCCTCGGCTTTCTCGAGCCAGTCACCGATCCGGGGGTCGGTGCGACGGGCATGGAGAACTTCCTCCAGCGCGCCCATCTCTTCGGCGCGTAGCTCCGCGGCCCCCTCGGGCATCACGGTTTCCTGGTCCCAGCCGGTCCGGCCAGCCACGGATGCCAAAGCCTGCGTGACCCGGTCATGGGCCATCAACTCATCAAATGCACTCATCTCAGGCTCTCACGGATTGGGTCTTGGGATACATGGTCAGGAACCGCGCGCGCAGGATCAGGCTGATTAGTACGACCGCCCCGAGCTGGTGGATAATCGCAATCTCCCACGGTGCTGCATAAAGCACGGTTCCGATGCCCAGAACGAGCTGGCCGAACAGCATCACCGCCATCCAGTCATAGGCCTGTTTCGTGGCGCGGTTGCCCGAGCTGCGCGAGCGCCGCCAGACGTAGAGCCCGTAGACGAACAGGATGTAGCCGAGGATCCGGTGGTTGAACTGAACCAGCGCCTCAGACTCAAACAGGTTGGTCCAGAGCGGGCTGTACTGGAAGGCCAGCGACGGGAAGAACTCGCCCCCCATCAACGGCCAGTCCGTATAGGTCCGCCC
>JABDPP010000179.1 GCA_013042765.1 Litoreibacter sp. | reverse complement strand
TTCTTCTGTGATCCGCAAAGCCCATGGCAACGCGGGAGCAATGAGAACACCAACCGGCTTCTCAGGCAGTACTTCCCACGCGGCATCGATATGTCGGCCTATAGTCAAGCCAAACTCAGCGCCGTTGGGCTCACCGACATGTCAGACCGAACGAACGCTAACCCGACTTCTCACTCAAGCTACATTTGAGCTCTGCTCCGAAACGAGAGAGAGGCAATAGCAATCGGTGCGGCGTTTGCCGATGGAGATGGGTCTTTAGTGGCCATGATAATTCATGCCTGCGCCCCAAATTCACCATACTTAAGTGCGATAAAGAAACCTAATAATGTGGATATGATCGCGTTATCGATGTGCTGGCCAAAAACAATGCGATTGCAGCGTATAAACGGGCCATCTGAGTGAGCTATCGATCGAATGTGGTTAATTCATGTGAATGGCGGCAGGTGACCACCGCCTGATGTTGAGGTAACCGAAATGCGCTCTGGAACACCGACCTTTCGTCAAAAGCTTGCCTTTCTGCTTGTGATCGTCCTTTGTGCCACGATCTACTCCGCGTTCATGGTTTAAGGGGCGATCCGTAGAGGAAGTTCTGAAATAGCGGCCTCCACGGTCTTCTCAGAGGAACCGTGTTTGAAACGGGACAGGGCGCTGGTTGGCAGCCAGAAGGACGAACGGCGGCTCCGTCATTCGACACCTCCAGGCGCAATCTGCGCCTATTCTAGGTGTCCACAAAATCCAGGCAAAACCAAAACTACCCCAGTTGGTGGGCCACTTCATTGGGGGCATTCCACATTGATTTCGAGACCCGACCGCGCGGTTAGTGGACGCGGCTCACTTTCGCCCGGAAACTGCAGCCATTGTCGGGTTGAGCTGTTTGGTTCGCAACACCACCGCACTGGGCTCACAGCGGACACCTGACCATTTCAGTCGGCCGATCACAGCCGCCTACTCCTCCTGGATGGACTCGAGGTAGACGATCACGTTGGCCAGCGGCAGGCCTGTCATCATCGGCTGGCCGCTCGGGGGTCGTAACGCGACGGCCGATCCAGTATCCAGAAACGGCCCGAAAATCGGCATCTCGCCGCCATGCGCGAGCAACGGGTCGCGGCCGTCGATCTGGCGGGCGACCGCCTCGAGAGGGAATTCACCGTTGTTGCGGGAGGCAAGCCTTGTCAGATCCGGGGTGGTGATCGCGAGCATCTCCGCCATCGGCCCGTCTCCGGTCGCATCAAGGCCGTGGCACTGCCAGCAATGCGTCATAAAGAGATCACGTCCCTCCTGGACGTCCACTTCTTGAGCCGCCGCCGACCCGGCGAGGGACAGGGCGATACAGATCACGCGTAGCAACATTGGTTCACCTCACCGTTCGGGGCCATGGTAGCGGAGCGTCGTTAAGGTGTCATCCCGGACGACCCAAACAGCGGGGCATCTTTGGGTTTTCCCTGAGCGAATGAATTGGAACCGCACAGAGGGGGCCATCAGCCCTGTCCCGGGGCCATCTTCATGTCGCCGGAACTGCCAGGTTTGGAGGGCAGTCATGAGGGACCCGGCTTCGGCGTTATTGCAGGACAACAGCGAAATCGCAGGGAAGGCCGCCCGAACTCCGCCGTTCATTGTGCGCTGAGCTCCGCGAATCCCTGTCTCGACATTGCCCGGGCACACAATCAAAGTAACTCTAACAATTCGCGCCGGGAAGCTGACAATGCTTGCTCGTTTCATGCAGTCTTTGTTCGCTATCCTTCTGTTCGTCGCTCCATTGGTTGTGGCTGCTGAGGACATCGTGATCGAGAACTTTGAACTGCGGCCCGAATCCCGCTGGCGTTTCTTTACAGATAGCGTGATGGGCGGGGTGTCCTCCGGGCAGGTGGACTTCAGAAAAGACGGCAACCGGACGTACGCGCATATGACCGGTCGCGTGAGCACGGAGAACAACGGTGGGTTCATCCAGATGCGGATGGAACTGCCCGACGGTGCGCCCGACGGCGCCAACGGTGTTCGGCTGATCGTGCGTGGAAACAATCAGCAATACTTTGTTCATCTCCGGACCGCCGGAACAAGACTGCCCTGGCAGTACTATCAGGCAGGGTTTGAAGTGACGCAGGATTGGGGAGAAGTCCGGCTGCCGTTCGACATCTTCCGGCGCTCCGGCCGGCTCCTGCGCGCGATCCCCAGCGCCGACAGCCTGAAGTCGGTGGCCATCGTCGCCTATGGCCGCGACCATTATGCCGAGATCGACGTGCGGGAGATGGGCTTCTACTGACCCACCGCCAAAGCCCTGTACGACTCAGCTTTGTTCGCCTGTGTTCAGGGCTATGAAGCATGCCTGTGTGATGTGTCCGGAAGCCAGGGCCGCTTGCTGGCCTCGAGCCTTTCGACGGCGTTTCCCTGAAGGCCCGCCGGGGCGGTTTCAAGCCGCTCGGCCAGCTTCCCGTCATGCACCTTGATCAAGGTCATGGCTCACTTCGACCGATCGTATAGGGATCGGCACAAGTCCACGGAGCAAGCGGTGAGGATACCAATGGCGGGAAAAAGCAAATCTCCGAAGAAAGCCACAGATATCTCTGCATTTCCGGGTGTTGCGATGTCAGCGATTCCTCCGGAAGGAGCAATCCCGTGGATAGAGTTCATGACAGAAAGCGGACGTTTCATTGCCAATCGCCTTGAAGAAGAGCTCAAGACCCAACAGGCGTTTCTTGGGTGCAAGACTCCGGCGGACGTGATGCAGGTGCAGACCGACCACTACAAGACGGCGGTCGAGCAATACTCGGCGGAGGCAAACCGGATCCTCGAGCTCATGTCCCGTGCGATGAGCGCGCCGCTGGCATCATCCAAATCGATGTTTGACCGTGGCTACGATGACGTGCCGCTATGATCTGGTTGAGCTGATCCCCGTTCGGATCGCCATTCCATGCGGTCAAATCACGGCTCATGGTGTGGACAGCATGGGGCTTACTTTCAGCTTCGGGGCCTGCAGGGATGCAGACGAAAAGCCGAGCCTGCTGCGATAAACGTCGGAGGACAGTTCTCAAAAACCGCCGATTGCCTATATATGCATGTAGTGGAATATATGGAGGCCATATCCGATGGGCGTCAAACTTACCTGCCTTGCCTGCGGACAGGGAAACCGGGTGCCGCAGGAGCGGCTGAATGCAGGACCCAAATGTGGCACTTGCGGTGCGCCGCTCATCAAGGGATCGCCGGTGGATATCGCGCTAGACACCCTCAAGAGGGCGGAGCGGATCGACGAAATTCCCTTTGTGGTGGATTTCTGGGCGTCCTGGTGCGGGCCCTGCCGGATGATGGCGCCGGAGTTTGCAAAGGCGGCACAGGCGCTCAAGGGCAAGGCCCGCTTCGCCAAGCTTGATACCGAGGCGTTCCCGGAGGCCGGCGCGCGCTGCGGGATTCGCGGCATTCCGCAGCTGATCGCGTTCCGTGGCGGGCGCAAGATCGGGCGGCGGACAGGCGCGATATCCTCTCAGGACATCACCGATTGGGTGGGCGCCGGCGCCGGAGCGTCGTAAGGTGATACCGAGAGATGAGTAGCGATCCCTACAAGATACTGGGTGTACCGAAGACCGCCTCGCAGGACGAGATAAAGAAGGCGTATCGCAAGCTTGCGAAGGCTCTGCACCCGGATCTTCATCCCGACGATCCCGGCAAGCAGTCCGAGTTTCAGGCGGTCGCTGCCGCCCATGACCTGTTGCGTGATCCCGAAAAGCGCCGCCGGTTCGACGCGGGAGAGATCGACGCCTCGGGTCAGGAGCGCCCCGAACACCATTACTATCATCACTATGCGGGGCAGGATGCAGGCGCCCGCTACGATCAGGGCCACCGCTCCGGATTTGGTGAGGCAGGCTTCGGCGCCGGCAACGACGAAGACCTTTCGGATCTCTTTTCGGAGCTTTTCGGCCGGCATGCCGGCAGCGCAGGCGGCGAGCGCGCGTTCCACGCTCGGGGACCTGATGTGAGGTACCATCTCGATGTGGACTTCCTTGATGCGGCACGGGGATCGAAACGTGCTGCCGCGCTGACCACGAACCGAAGCATGTACCCCAAGGACCTCAGCCGAAAGCCACGACAGAAGCCAGGGAGGGCACCAAGAATATCAAAGGAACCGCTATGGCGGATCAATTGTCTTGCGCAAAACCGCTTGAATGGGACGCCCCCGTTACCGAAGTCCTGACCCTAGCAGGCCAGTTGAGCGGTATCAGACCATGTCTGTTTTAAAGTTTGTCCGGTTAGAGAATTTTTCCTAAAATCTGACGGTATTGATAGAATGAAAAGAGCTTCAGATGCAGACATTATTTGGCGACAAGACATTTCTCACACTTGTTGCGGCTTTGGGCTATGGGCTTGCTACAATCTTAATGAAAACCCTATCCGACCGGGTGGACCTAATTTTACCCACGATGCTGGCGATAGTCCTCGTGGCCACCGTGTTTGCGGAAATCGCCCTGCTGCGCAAAGTTGATCTAGGTCTGGCTTACATTGCAATAATAGCTACGGAATCCTTATTGGTCTTAGGGTATGCACTTTGGATTGGTGAAGGTCTCTCAGTTCGTGAATGGATGGGAGCAGGCTTCGTGATTGCGGGTGCCGCAATGGTGAGTTACTAAGATAGCCCGATTATTTATTTGTCGTTCTGTCTTTGACCGCTTCGTCCCGCGATCCGGACATCGAGCGCGATCAAGCTAAAGTTAGCTTTACAACGAAAGCAGACCTTCCCGACGAAAGTCGCGCCGCGCTGACCTGTTCGAGTACATCGAGGTGTTCTACAATCGAAAACGTCGCCATGGGTATCTCGGCGACGTAAGCCCGGCTGACTTCGAAGAGCGGTCAGACGGATCTTTTGAAACTGTCCACTGAAACGGGGCAAGACGACGAAGCGGACATCTGGCGGTTCAAGCCGGATGACGGCTACGCGGACTTTGCTGCCGTTCGTTGCAGCGCACCCAACGACGGCTTTCGAGGCGACGGAATACCAAATGGGATTTCCGCCTCTGTACAAGCGTAGCCTCGGAGAGAATGTCATTTGGCCTTTCGTGATCTTTGACTTCACGAATTTTGTTCATCGATGAAAGCCTGAGTCTTTCGTCCTTCATCTTCAAGCCAATCTACAAACTTTTGAAGTTGAGGACGGGACGCAACTGGGTCTCTGGTCCAAAGACGATATGGCGTTTCTGCCGGTAATCCCAGTTTGCTGGGAAACGGCAGCGCAAGAACTCCTTTGCGCAAGTCGTCCTCGATCAGCGACACACCACACAGCATATAGCCGACCGCTTTTCGCGCTGCATCCAAAGTCATTCGCGTATTGCGGTATTTTGGGCCTTGTGTCAGTCCGCTTTTTCTTTTGCCGAAAGCGATTGACCAGGCTGCCCAATCGGGCTGATTGGCGCGGGCCTGAACGTGAATCAGGGAGACGCCTTCCATTTCGGCATCTTCGTCGTGCCGACCAAGCCGCCACAAGTTTGATGGTGCGGTGACAGGGACAAAATAGTCTTCAAAAAGAACATCCCCTTTCGCATTTGTGCCACGCTCGATCCGGATATCGGGCGAACCAATCTTGGAGGGAACGTCACCGGTCCCGTTGATGCAGAACTGTATTTTGGGGTACAACTCGCGGAACCGATGCAGACGTGGGGCCAGCCAAAG
>JABDPP010000039.1 GCA_013042765.1 Litoreibacter sp. | reverse complement strand
GCTGATCGATGCACGCCACGGCATCAAGAAAGTGGATCAGGATATCCTCGACCTTTTGGATCGCTCCGCGGTCACTTTTCAGGTTGTTCTCACCAAGATCGACAAGATCAAGGAAAAGGACCATGCGGAGCTGATCGAACAGGTGAGCGACGCCCTGTCCAAACACCCGGCTGCCTATCCGGAGATCGTCATGACCTCCTCTGAAAAGGGGATCGGGATCCCCACCCTGCGGAGCATTATCGCAATTCTTGAGTAAGCGACTGGCGGTTGAAGCCAGCTGAACTTCGAAACTCAGACGTGCTGTGCGCCGTTCACCTCAATCTCCGTGCCGGAGATATAGCTGCTTTGCCCGGAACACAGGAAATAGATCGCGGCGGCGACTTCCTCGGGCTGGCCCAAGCGGCGCATTGGCAATTTCTCCACTATCAGGTCGGTGCCCGGGCTCAGGATCGCTGTCTCCACCTCGCCCGGCGCGATGGCGTTCACGCGCACCCCTAGTGGCCCGAAATCATGGGCCATCTCCCGCGTCAGGGCCGCGAGAGCCGCCTTTGAAGTAGAATAGGCTGCGCCCGCAAAGGGATGCACCCGGCTGCCCGCGATCGAAGTGACATTGACCACGGAACCCCGTGCCTTTGCCAGTTCGTCCTTCAAACCACGCGCCAGAACGACGGGGGCGAAAAAGTTCACATGAAAGACATGGCCCCAGGTCCGCAAGTCCGTGTCGATCGTATTGAGCCGCGATCCATCCTCCGCCTTGGGAGAAATGCCGGCATTGTTCACCAGCGCATCAAGGCGCCCATTGAGACGGCGGCGGATCTCTTCGATCGCTTCGATTGTGTCTTTGGGATCGGCCAGATCGATCTCGATATGGTTTTCTTCCCCGCCGCCCCACGGGCATTCCTGCGGAAACGGATGCCGCGAGCAGGTGATCACCCGCCATCCCTTTGCGTTGAAATTCTGGACGGTCGCATGTCCAATGCCCCGGCTGGCACCGGTCAGAAGGAGTGTCTTGCGCTGATCCGACATAGTCTGTCCCCTGCTCATAATCAGCGTAACATGACCCCGCAGGAACACAATCCAAAGCGCGAGGACTTGGCAGACCGTCACGCACAGGCTAACAGGCTAGAGCGCAACCGGAATTTCTGAATGAAAAAGCAAACTGCCATGAACCGCGACTGGATCGCCACCGCCCGGACACTGTCCCAGGCCCTGCCCTATCTGCAACGCTATGCCGGCGCGACCGTCGTGATCAAGCTTGGCGGCCATGCCATGGGCAGCGATGAGGCGATGGAAAGCTTCGCCCGTGACATCACCCTGATGCGCCATGTCGGCGTCAATCCCGTGATCGTTCATGGCGGCGGACCGATGATCAACACCATGCTGGAGCGGCTTGGCGTGACTTCCGAATTCGTGGACGGCAAACGGGTCACCGACGCCCAGACCGTCGAAGTGGTCGAGATGGTTCTTTCGGGTACCGTTAACAAGCGCATCGTTCAGGCGATCAATTCGGAGGGCGGGCGCGCCGTCGGTCTCTCGGGCAAAGACGCCAACATGATCGTCTGTGATCCATCCGATCCGAAACTGGGTTTCGTCGGCGAACCCGTCGAAGTGACACCGGATGTGCTCCATGAGATGGCAAGGGCCGGGCTTATTCCAGTGGTTGCTCCGCTCGGGACCGGTCGCGACGGGGAGACCTTCAACATCAACGGGGACACGGCGGCGGGTGCCATCGCGGCCGCGCTCAAGGCCGATCGCCTGTTGCTTCTGACCGATGTGGCTGGTGTCAAGGACGCGTCGGGCGAGGTCGTGACAGAACTGACTGCAGAGCAGATCCGCAAGCTGACCAAGGAAGGCATTATTGCTGGCGGCATGATTCCCAAGACGGAAACTGCTTTGTCAGCCCTGTCCAACGGCGTGCGGGCCGTCGTCATCCTTGACGGACGCGCGCCCAATGCCTGCCTGCTGGAACTGTTCACGGATCACGGTGCCGGCTCGATCATCCGGACCTGAGACCAACACGACTGGATCGGATGTTCGCGCATGCTTGCGGGTTCCGTGTATCCGAATAGACTTCCCCCATGGAAAACGAACACCTCATACGTCTAACAGCGTTTCTGGGCCTGTTCTGCCTTTTCGCTGCTCTGGAGACGCTCGCACCACGGCGGGAACGCAGCCTCCCGCGCGCGAAGCGTTGGGTGACGAACTGGGCCATCACCATCATCGACGCGCTGACCCTGCGCGCCTTGGCCATCGCACTTCCGCTTCTGGCTGTAGGAGCGGCGATCGATGCCGGCGAAAACGGTTGGGGGCTGTTTAATAGAATGAACCTCCACGCGGGGTTCGAAGTTATTCTGACGATCCTGGTTTTCGATTTTGCGATCTGGCTTCAGCACCTCATCACGCACAAGGTCCCGGTTCTCTGGCGGCTGCACCGTGTTCACCATGCCGACGTAGATATCGATGTGAGCACAGCGATCCGGTTCCACCCGGTCGAGATTGCACTTTCGATGCTTCTCAAGATCGGTCTGGTCTACCTGTTGGGCCCGTCCGCCCTCGGTATCATCCTGTTCGAGATCATCCTGAACGGAACCGCGATGTTCAACCACGCGAATATAAAGCTCCCGCTGCGTGTCGATGCCGTTGTGCGCAAGATCCTCGTGACACCGGATATGCATCGCATCCATCACTCCGACCAGCGGATGGAACATGACAGCAACTACGGGTTTTCCCTGTCGGTCTGGGACCGGATTTTCGGCACCTATACGGCAGACCCGCAGAAAGGACATACAGGCATGACGATCGGTCTTGAATGGCAGGATGAGCGCCCGGCCAGACTGGGCTGGAGCCTCGCCCTGCCCTTCTTTCGCAGATGACGTTCGACGACCTTCTCTCAGGGGCAAGGGCCCGGCACTTGGATATCTTCGGTGCGTTCCATCCCACACAGGAGGATAACGTCCCGCATGAGGCCGGCACGCTTCTGCTGCTCGGCCCCCATGAGCCAGGGTTCTGGGAGCATCTGACTGCCAGTGCCGAGTGGCAATCGGCCGGGAAGGATCCCGTGGACCGCTGGTCACGCCGCGTGATCGGCGAATGGGCCGGCGAACTTGGCACAAAGGCGTTCTTCCCTTTCACCGGCCCGCCCTATCATCCGTTTTTCAGTTGGGCCTTGCGCAGCGGGCAGGCGTGGCAAAGTCCGGTCTCCCTGCTTGTGCATAGCCGGGCTGGCCTGATGGTTTCCTATCGTGGGGCTCTCACCCTGAAGGAGAGGCTCGATCTACCAGCGGCCGTACCTTGCCCTTGCGAGACTTGCGAACAACCTTGTTTGACCGCGTGCCCTGCCGGGGCTCTCGGTGCGGACGGGTATGACGTGGCGGCGTGCCACGACTTCCTCGACACGCCCGAAGGGAAGGAGATTATGGACAGGGGATGCGCTGTCAGGCGGTCTTGTCCGGTGTCCCAGAGCTATGGCAGGCTGGAGGCACAATCCGCGTATCATATGTCTGTTTTTCACCGGTGATCCCTTGAAACTTATTATCATGAGACATGCAAAGTCGAGCTGGGATGATCCTCTGCTGGATGATCACGGCCGTCCCCTCAACGCGAGAGGGCGAGAGGCAGCGAGCCAGATTGGTGCATGGATCGCCGAGC